>DAIQQD010000146.1:0-5553 GCA_036787015.1 Chloroflexota bacterium | reverse complement strand
GGCGTGGTCAGAGCAGTGAAGCTCTTCTCGTCACCGTAGGCAGTCCCGTCTCCAACCGCCTTGGCCCGGTAGTAGTAGGTGGTTCCTGGAATAAGGCCGTTCAGGTTGGCAGAGAGGGGTCCGGTGCTGTTCTTCGTCTGGTCGCTTGTTGCATTAGGATATGGCCCGCTGGCGCTGGTGCCCCATTCGAAGCATACGATGACACTCGAGGCGGTGCCCATATCAGTCAGACTCCCGTTGAGCCGGGCCGAGGTAGTGTCCAGGTTGGTGGCGTTGTCTGTGCTTACCGACGGGGGTATGGTCAGAGTGGTGAAGGTCATGTCACTGCCGTATGCCGTTCCATGGCCCACGGCCTTGGCTCTGAAGTGATACGTGGTCTTGGCAGTGAGCCCAGTCAGATTGTCGCTGAAGCTGTCTTCTTCACCCATCGATACGAGAGTAGTCTCATTGCCGTAGGATGTACTGAGGCCCCATTCAAATGACACGGTAACGTCGCCCGCCGTGCCGAGGTCTTCGAGATCGCCATTCAGGATTGCCCAGGTAGTGCCCACGTCGGTGACGACATTGGTGTCAATGGACGGTGGTTCACTGAGAGTGGTGAAGCTCTTCTCGAGGCCATAGGTCGTCCCATTTCCTACAACCTTTGCCCTATAGTAGAAGGTTTCTCCTGGATCGAGGCTGCCGAGGTCGAAGTAGAAAGCCCCGATGTCCGTCTTCACCGCTGTGGTGGTCTCGGCGTACGGCCCACCGGAAGCCGTGCCCCACTCGAAGGATACTGTCACGTTGTCCGCCGTACCCAGAGAAGTCAGGTTGGCCTTCATGGTGGCTGATGTCGCGGTTACGCTGGAGGCATAATAGGACACGACTGACGGTGCAGCCTGGTCCGGCGAACTGTTGGACAGGCCGACTGCCGGGCAGCCGTAGATATTGAAGTCCAGGTAGTTCATCCACAAGACCTCGTGATACGGAGAGACGTCGAGCCTGAGGTCATTCAGCGCATCGCCTGCATACATCTCGTCGGCAATCAGACGCAGGGCGTACTCAAAGGCCATGCCGGAGTTGGTGGCAGTCCCGTTAAAAGAGGTCTGCCCCTGCTCGTACCAGGAGACCCGTGAGGCGCTCACCGTACTGATGCAGCCACTCTTGAGGAGCGAGTAACCCAGGTTGTCGTTGGTTTCTGGTCTTCCATTCATACAAGATGCCTGAAACGTGAAACCCGGGTGTTCGTCGTCCAGAGTAGCGACATTTGACAAGTCCATGACGTATGAGGCGGACGTGCTTGACCCATGGGTCCACCAGAAGACTGCGCCGAAATCCGCGCCGTTCCAGGCGTTCGTGACGTTAGTGACGTTACATGGCATCGTCTCCGGGGCCGGACTTAGTCCGTAGTCTTCGTCATAGACCCGGTGATAGGTCCAACCGCTGGGGATCAGCACGCCGGTCTTGATTTCCTCGCCCAGTTGATATCCAGGAGTAGACGCATCGGAAGGCTTCATGGGCAGCAAACCGCTCTCCCGCCAGAAGATCGTGCTTGCCGGTGCGTTCTCATAGTCAATAGTCTTCAACAGGATATGATCCAGGTCGGTGATATTGTCATAGTACGGAATCCGCCCCACGGAGACTTCTGCCGCCCGGGGGGGGTTGTCCAAGAAATCATCCGTATACTCCCCATACTTGCCATCGCCATCCCTGTCCCAGTTTTCGGACGTCAGCTCGGCATAGTAGAAATCCGTCGGACACTCCGGATAGTCGGAATTGTATGCCTGGGGATAACACATCTTCATGGGCACGTCGCCGGTTGAGGGATGAGGGTTGCCAATGAGCAGGACATAATTGATATCGAGGTCCAGGTAGTTGTCCTGCAGCCAGGCACGGATGTTCTCGGCCGCAGTGTCACCCGTCCCCCCTCCCCACATCCCCTCGGTGACCACCTGCACCGTGAAGCCGCGGGCCTCCTTGCTGGCCACGAAATCCATCAGGTTGCTGGAGGCCGCCTGAATGGCGCTGGTGGTGATGACCACGTACCGCCCGGTATCGGCAGATACCGCATAGCCGCCATACTCTCCAGACATCTCGGCGGAATTGACCGTCATCTCCCGGACCTCGTCTGCAGCAGTCAGGTCCACGGCGCCAGAATCGGTCGTGAGCGAAGTCCTTTCAAAGCTGATCTCGATGGCATTCCCTGAGAGCCGGTAGACCTTCTTCTCGACCGGGTTGCAGGCGTAGGGCGCATAGAAGACCTGGACCATCTTCCAGCCGCGCAATACCTGAGTGTCCAACTTGCAGACCGGCTCAACTGGAAAGAGAGCATCACTCTGGTAGATGTCGGCATCCCGGCCATCGACGATGTTCTTGCCTTCCGGCCACACCGCGGATGTCTCTTCGCCGTCTCCCGTAGCATAGGTCCCCACGGGGGCGATGTCCCACTCACCGTTGATCCCGGTCCACTTGTGGCCGGTTATCGTGGCCTTCACCGTGCTCAGGTCGGCATCGGGCGGCAGGAGGACCCTGACGGATTGACAGGGGAGGGACGGCTCACCCGTTTGACCAATGCGTTGAACATCCGTTCCGGTGAAGGCGGCCATCCCGCTGGCATCCCTGTAGACCGCCGCATCGGATTCCGGCAGGGGTATCCTGATGAGGCCGCCGGCCGGAGCCGCCGCCGTGAGGCTGCAGGCGGCGACGGCGACGATAGCTACAACAGCAAGGCAAAGAGCAGCACCACAGGCTCTGGCGGAAGTCATCTGTTTCACGCCTGTCCCCACACCTCGCCTAGTCGGTGATTCGGCCGCGGGCAAGTCATGTCCACGAATCTGCGTTGTGCCAATTTGCGCGGTTGCTTTGCCATTTTGGCACACGGTGACTACATTGGCAAGCGTGTTGCCGGGCCGAAGGCGCTGCCGGCAGGACACGGGGAGAAGACGCATGGCACTGACCCGACCGGAGACCGGTCACATCACTGTCCGCACTGCCGGCCATGCCTCGGACAGAGTCTGCCGAAGTAATCGGTTAACACCAGCTCCATCTCCCCGGTAGTATAGCCCCCGGCCTCGAAGCATTCCCGGGTATCGGCCACCACTTCATCCACGGTCGCGAAGTTCACATACTTCTTGAACTTGTCCTCCTGGCGGACACCGACAGCCTCGGCCAGGAGGCTGATATAGCTTCGCACTTCGAACCCGTAGTCCTTCTCCAGCGGCGCGAAGCTCTTCTGGCAGCCGGTGCACGTCGTGGCCAGGATCTGGGCGCCCGTTGCCTCAGCCTCTCTGAGCGGAGCCCGCCGCAGCGGCTCGCTGATGTCCGGCCGCCAGGTGTTGGTGGCCCCACCGCAGCAGAGAGAATCGGCTCTGTTGTGCTTCATCTCGACGAGGGTAATGCCAGGGATTGCCTGCAGCAGCTGGCGCGGGTTTTCGTAGCTGCCCAAGCGGGCCAGGCTGCAGGCATCGTGGACGGCCACGACCTTGTCTATCCGTTGCTGGAAGGGTATCCTATCGACGTTCTCCACCAGGAACTGGGCCAGTTCGCTGGACTCAAAGGGGACGGGAATGAAGCGGGGCAACATAGCCCAGCACATCACGTGGCAGCCAGTGCAGAAATGGACGGCCTTCTTGGGGCTGAAAGCGCTGATGTTGGAGACCAGTTCCTCTCCCATGGCCTGGGCCGCGTTCAGGTCTCCCCACAGCATGGCCGCCGTGCCGCAGCACAGCTCGTCGCCGCCAAGAGCTACATAATCGATGCCCATCTTGTCCAGGATAGCCATGGTCTCCAGAAACGTGTGCATCATCCCGGTGGCACTACAGCCGGCAAACAGAACGATCTCGGCGGGCCTGGGATTCGCGGGCGCTCTGCTCAACCAGCGCCTTTCTGCCGGCTTGCTCTGTATCGCGGAGAACACGCGGGTGAAGCTGTGGCGGTGCTTCGGAATAACCTGGTAGACCTGGGGAGGAGGCTGCTTCCCGGACTTGGCTATCCGCGCAATCGCGGAGGTGAAAGCTGAATAGGGGTTGAGCTTCTCCGGGCAGGCTTTGCTGCAGATATCGCACCCGCCGTTGCAGGCGAACACCATCTCGTACGCTTCGTCGGAGACACTGCCTCCCTTAAGCAAATCCGTGATCTTCTCGATAACGGCCTTCGGGTCTTTGCCGGCGAGGCCGGTCAACGGATAGACGGGACAGACTTCCAGGCAGGCGCCGCAGTTAGTGCATCGCTCCGCGAACCGTCTCCCTCTGTACTCGAAGTAGTCAGCCAGGTCCCGGTACTTCTTCATTTCCAGAACAAACGCCGTCCTTCCTCTCCGGTATTCTCGGGGAACAGGGAGGGGATCTACCCCTCCGCGCGCTTCTTCAGGTCGTGACCATACTTGGCATAGGCCTTTCGCAGCTTGCCACCGTAAAGCAAATACACCACGCAGGAAAGTGGGCCATAGAACTGCTCATAGTTCACGAAGCGGGTGCGGCGCTCGTCCAGCGGCTCACATACCTGCCAGTGAAAGCTCTTGATGCCCGGTCTTCCTCTTTTTCTCGAGGTCCCCCAGCAGACCTTGAACTTCTCAGGCTCATACGCCAGGAAAACCTCGTGCTCGTTCTTCAGCAACTGCTTCTCGGTCATCTGGCAGTCCAAGTCAACCTCTTCTCCCACTACGATCTTCTTGGCGCTCATTCTTGGGCAGAAAGTGTTCCATTCCGGGTAGCGCTCTAGATCAGTGATGATGTCCCAGACTTTCTGCGCCGGTGCGGCGATCTCGATCACATCGCGGACTTCCTTCATGGCACCTCCTCGCTTCGTCGGCAGTGAAGTCACAGACAATCTAGATGGGACGGTAGTCTTTGTCAAGGAAGGCGGAATGCATCTTTGGCGTTTGACCCCTGATGATAGCTCTGATAGTCTGTGCTCAAATACACCCGTTCTGGGAGGTGAGATCGATGAGCACACTGGAAACCTACATCCAGTGCCTCAAAGCGGGGGACGCTCCGCGAATTGCAGCGCTCTTCGCCGAAGATGCCGTATTCCATGACGAAGCACCAGCGAAGATGGGCTTCGATCCCATTATTGTCAGAGGACACCAGAACATCGAGGACTTCTACCGCAAGACATTCAAGCATGGCGGAATGAATGTCAGCAACGTCGCAATAAACGGCAACTCCATGAGATATGATGTGGTGGTAGGCAAGATATCCCTGCTTTGCCTGGGAGTGGTCACTGAGGAGAAAGGCCTGATCAAGAAGTACCACGTCATCGCCGTCTAGCCGCGCTGAGCCAGGTCTTCCCGGGCAACCCGTGAACGTGACGACACAAGGGGGCTTCCGTGGTTGCTGAAGATATCTACAGCGAACTCATCAAGAAGATCAATTACCCGGATCCGAAATCGGAGCGTCTGCTCCGCATGTTCCGGAAGCTGGCGAACTCTGACGAGGCTCGGCTGCTCTTGGAGTTGCCGTCTGAACTGCCTGACTTGGCACGCAAGCTGGGCATAGGTGAAGACGCCGTCCGGAAGATGATCCGGGAACTCACCGAGAAAGGATTGATCATAACCACCGGCAAAGGCCCCCGCAT
>DAIQQD010000145.1:4406-5557 GCA_036787015.1 Chloroflexota bacterium | reverse complement strand
ACCTGGTGGAGTCCGCCAGGCATCTCGAGGGCGTGTCGCGCCATGCCAGCACCCATGCCGCCGGCATAGTCATCTCGAGGGACCCGCTGGTCGAGCACGTCCCACTCCAGCAGGTGACCAAGGGGGACGCGAAGGGCATGGCCATGACCCAGTTCGTCATGCAGGACATCGCGCGGGTGGGGCTGCTGAAGATGGACCTGCTGGGACTGATCAACCTCACCACTCTCTCACGGGCCAGAGAGATCATCGCCCAGCACCGGGGGGTTGATGTGGACCTGCAGCGGCTTCCACTGGACGACGCTAAGACCTTTGAACTGCTGTCCGCGGGGGAGACCGGAGGTGTCTTCCAACTGGAAGGCTCGGGGATGAGACGCTACCTGAAGGAACTGAAGCCGGCCAAGTTCAGTGACGTGGCCGCCATGGTGGCGCTCTACCGCCCCGGCCCGATGGACCACATACCCACTTTCATCAAGGCCAAACACGGCCTGGAGCCGATCACCTACCCCCATCCGTCCCTGGAGAGAATCCTGGAGGAGACCTATGGCGTCATCGTCTACCAAGACCAGGTACTCTTCGTCGTGCGGGAATTTGCCGGCTACAGCCTGGGCCAAGCCGATATCGTGCGCAAGGCGATGGGCAAGAAGATCCCGGAGATCATGCAGAAGGAGCGCGTCCGCTTCCTGGAGGGAGCCAAAGAGAAGGGCTTTTCGCTCAAGGTGGCCGAGCAGGTGTTCGAACTGATCGAACCCTTCGCCGGTTACGCCTTCAACAAGGCCCACAGTGTCAGCTATGCCATGATCGCCTACCAGACAGCTTACCTGAAGGCCAACTACCCGGTCGAATACATGACCGCCCTGCTGCTCTCCCACAGCGGGCAGCAGGACAAGGTGGCCACGGCAGTGTCTGACTGCCAGCGCATGGACATTAAGGTCCTGCCTCCGGATGTCAACCGGAGCGAGGCCAGCTTCAGCATCGAAGACTCGGAGGAGTCGGTCATCCGCTTCGGCCTATCCGATATCAAGAATGTGGGGGCCGGCGCCATTGCGCCGATAGTGGAGGCCAGGAAGAAGGGCGGGCCATTCAAGTCCATCGAGGACTTCTGCCGCCGGGCCGATCTGCGCGGCATGAACAAGAAGGTGATGGAGAGCCTG
>DAIQQD010000145.1:2776-4306 GCA_036787015.1 Chloroflexota bacterium | reverse complement strand
TTCGTCAGCGCCGTTCTGGAGGATTTGGATGGCAGCGTCGAGGTTACGTGCTGGTCGTCAGTCTATCAGCAGACGCAGGAACTCTGGATCGAAGGCAACATCTTGTTGATCCAGGGCAAGGTAAGGGCCCGCAACGACGGAGCGCAACTCATCTGCGACCAGGTCCGGCAGTACGAACCTGGGAAGGAGAAACCGCTGCCTGAGCTGCAGCCCAAGAGACAGCGTCTCCTTGTGACCATAACCCAGACGGAGGACGAGCAGGAAGACTTGAAGCGCCTGACTCACACCGTGGAGACACTCAAGAGCCATCCCGGTGAGGACGAAGTATCCCTGACCATTGTCAGCAACAGCGAAAAGGTCAGGATGGACCTACCCAACGTCACCATCAGCTACAGCCCCGATCTGCAGAGGCGGCTGGCAGAACTGGTGGGAGAGAAGAACCTAAGGCTGGAGACCCTCCCCTCCTGACCGTCCAAAATAAAGCCCTACCCTCTTCCGGCCCGGCAGAATCAAGAGCTCCACGCAAGGCTAGCAGAAAAACGGTGATCGACCCCTCACGAGGTCGATCACCGTTTTGTTGGGGAGGAAAAGGAGGACTAGGAAGTCTTCGCTTTTTACGAATACAGGAGTATTGTACGATACTGTGATATACTATGCAATCCTAGCTGAGACGAACATTATCCTCTGTCAGCAATCGTCTGATCCTGACATAATCGGTTGTGAGGTGTCGCGGTCTATTCGCAGAGACCTCAACCAGGGAATGGGATCAAGGGATTGAACGAGGGTTGTGTGAGACGAAAGTCGCATCTTGAACCTGCTGTGCACCACTAGAATCACCGTATCTTGTGCATCCCGGGCAAGCTCAATAACGTACCAGGTAATGCAGGCCGGGAACACGTGATATGGGCTGATTCTATGCATGCTATAATTCAGCGATGAGGGCTAACGAGCATCGGGGTTGGGGGAATCCCGCCTGAGGGCGTCGCTCCCCGACAGGTCACCGGCAATCCCTTGAGGACACGACGACGCGAAGTAGGAACTTCTGCTTGAAAGACACCAGCGCGCGGCAGTCAGAGGCCATCAACTCGGGTCCCGATCACGGAGTAGAACGCTAGAAAGGAGTAGTCAGGAAGCAATGGGTATGTTTTTCTCGGGAAAGGAACTGCTGGATGTCGCCGTCAACATAGAGAAGAGCGGCGCGGCATTTTACGAAACCATGGTCAATTGCGCTAAGGGCAGGAAGGCACAGACCGCGTTCAAGTACCTGGCGGATCAGGAGAGGCAACACATCAAAGCCTACCAGAGCATGCTGAAGGCTCTAGCTGATGCTCCACCGCCAGAGTCGTACACAGAGGAATACGACGAGTACCTCAAATCGCTGGTGAAATCGGCGGTCTTTTCCAGCGAGAAGGCCGCCTGCACCCTGGCTGAGAAGACCTCCAGTGATGCCGAGGGCATAGATTTCGGCATTCGCGCGGAGAAGGATTCAATTCTCTTCTATACCGAACTGCAGGATTTGGTTCGCCGGGC
>DAIQQD010000145.1:0-2676 GCA_036787015.1 Chloroflexota bacterium | reverse complement strand
GAGATGGCTTACGCTGCAAAGGACTACGGCAAACTCATAGGCATGCCCGGTTTCAGCGAGACGCTGCTGAAGAACCACTTCACTCTCTATCAAGGTTATGTCACCAACACCAACAAGCTGCTGGACGCACTGGCCGCCATGGCCAAGGACGGCAAGATCGGCACTCCCGAGTATTCTGAGTTGAAGCGCCGCTTGGGATTCGAATTCAACGGGATGAGGGTTCACGAATACTACTTCGAGAACCTGGGCGGGAAGGCTGCGCCGGAGAAGCTGGGCAAGCTCGGCCAGAAGCTGACGGAGGAGTTCGGCGGTTGGGACGGATGGGAGAAGGACTTCAAGGGCACCGGCGCCATGAGGGGCATCGGCTGGGCTATCTTGTACCAGGATACGGCCACGGGCAGGCTCATCAACCAGTGGATCAATGAACATGAGACCGGGCATCTCGCCGGTGGCGCGCCCATACTGGTCATGGACGTGTTCGAACATGCCTTCATGATCGACTACGGACTGAAGAGGGCCGATTACATAGAGGCGTTCTTCAAGAACATCGATTGGGCTGCCGTCGAGAGCCGCCTTGGATAGGGCCTGGTGAGGCCCGCGTCCAGCCATCGCAGTTGCCGGTGATCACGCCAAACCGATTCGCCAGTGGGAGATCTCGGTGGGGGGCCATGGCTTCTATCATGGCAGCAATCGCAGGCCATGACTAGCCAGTGTCCTCCTTCGGGCGGGCGAATCCGCAGGGATGAGACCGACGTCACAGCAGCCATGATGGCCGGCATGTAAGGTAGAAGCGCGGGAGGTGCGAGATGAGAAGGGTTTACCTGGATAATACCGCCTCGACCCCGGTGCTCCCCGAGGTGCTGGAGGCCATGCTTCCGTACCTCAACGAGGTCTACGGCAATCCGCAGTCGATCCACGATTGGGGAGACCCGGCAAGAGAAGCCTTGGATGACGCCCGAAGCAAGGTCGCAGACCTGATCGGCGGGAAGTCAGAAGAGATCGTTTTCACCTCCAGCGGCACTGAGTCGAACAATATGGCCATCAAGGGCCTTGCCCAGGCTCAGCATTCGAAGGGCAAGCACATAGTCATATCATCCATCGAGCATTTCTCCGTGATGCATTCGGCCCGCACCCTGGAAAGACAGGGATTCGAGGTCACCCTGGTGCCCGTGGACAAGCATGCCCTGGTGGACCCCAAAGAGGTGGCGCGTGCGTTGAGGAAGGACACCATCCTGGTTTCCATCATGCACGCCAATGCCGAGGTGGGCACCATTCAGCCCATCGCCGAGATTGCCAAGGTGGTCAAGGAAGCCGGCGCTGTCTTTCACACCGATGCTGTGGCCACGGCCGGCACCATCCCCGTGGATGTCAAGGCGCTCGGAGTGGACGCCCTAAGCCTGGCAGCCAACGAGTTCTACGGGCCCAAGGGCGCGGGGGCTCTGTGGGTCAAGAGGGGGGTGAGGATTCTCCCGCTGCTCGATGGTGGGGTTCAGGAGAACGGAAGACGTCCCGGCACCGAAAACGTGCCGGCCTTCGTGGGGATGGGTATGGCGGCGCACATAGCCGAATCGGAGCTGGCGCCACGCATGAAAGGGCTCATTACCCTGCGCGACAGACTGATCAACGGCCTGCTATCCAAGATCGACCATGTGACCCTCAGCGGCCACCCCACCCGGCGCTTGCCCGGAGCCGCCAGCTTCCTCGTGGAGTTCATTGAGGGAGAGTCCATGTTGATGCTCATGAACCAGAAGGGGATAGCTGCCTCCAGCGGGTCCGCCTGCACCTCGCGGGCATTGAAGGCTTCGCATGTCCTCACCGCCATGGGTATCCCGCCGGAGCAGGCACATGGGTCGCTCCTATTCAGCTTCGGCATACAGAACAATGAGGAAGACGTGGATCACGTGGTGGAGTCGCTGCCACCCATTGTCGAGACACTGCGGAAGATGTCACCGCTTTATGACAAGTTCATGAAGGGGCAGAGAGGAGGATAGTAATATGCCGATCTACAGCGAGAAGGTGATGGATCACTTCACGAATCCGAGGAATGTCGGTGAGATCTCGAATCCTGACGGCGTCGGTGAGGAGGGGAACCCCGTCTGCGGCGACATGATGACCTTCTATATCAAGGTCAAGGACAACCGCCTGGAAGACGTCAAATTCAAGACCTTTGGCTGCGGGGCCGCCATTGCCGTGTCCAGCATGGTGAGCGAGATGGCCAAGGGGAAGACCATCGACGAGGCCCGCAAGATCACGCCGGAGTTGGTGGCCAAGGAACTTGAGGGACTGCCGAAGAACAAGTTCCACTGCTCCAACCTGGGAGCGCAAGCCCTGAACAAAGCCATCGATGACTATCTGGCGAAACACTTCAAGAGCGTCTAGAGGCACGAGGAGGATGACGATGGAAAAGGCAAAGAAGAAGACCACCAAGGCCGCCAAATGCGCCTGCCCTTTCTGTGAAGAGGAGATGGAAACAACTGCGCTGCCTTTCTGTCAGGCCTGTGGCGTGACTATCAGGTACTGCGTCAAGTGCGAAGCGCCGGCGCCGAAGAACGCCAAGGTCTGCCCTAAGTGCGGCGGAAAGCTGACGTTGAAGTAGAGGTGTACCATGGCGGAGAAGATGACGTTGATCATGTTTAGTGGGGATATGGACAAGGCGCTGGCAGCCTTCAACCTGGC
>DAIQQD010000016.1:0-18533 GCA_036787015.1 Chloroflexota bacterium | reverse complement strand
AAGCTCAAGGCAGAGAACCTGATCAGGGAATCCGGCATCGACTGCGTCATTCTGCGCCTGTCGGCATCCATGTATACCGTATTTCAAGCGAGCGACCTCAGGCGGCTGTATGACATCCCGCTGAACAACAGGTTGGAGGTGTGCCATCCGGAGGAAGTCTCCCTGGCGATAGTGAACGCCATGGCTAACTTCGAAACCGCCAAGGGGAATACGCTGATCATAAGCGGTGGCCCCAAAGGGAGGATGCTCTACAAGGACATGATACGCGGCAT
The DNA here is from genome assembly GCA_036787015.1 of Chloroflexota bacterium. Taxonomy (GTDB): domain Bacteria; phylum Chloroflexota; class Dehalococcoidia; order UBA2247; family RBG-13-53-26; genus JAFGCL01. The sequence continues at coordinate 18,261 of DAIQQD010000016.1, read as the reverse complement.
TCTGGGAGTCCTCAGGTTGCCGCTGCCGCCGGCGCGCAAGTTCACGCAGCGGCCGTACTACCTGGACTACTACGACACGTCGAGGTCACAGCTCCTGCTGCAGTATCAGCACAAGACTTTTGGCGACTACCTGGGGGACTACAGGGGAACTCTGGCCAGGCGATTCACTCCGGCTTTCCTGCCGTTCATGTGCTACTTCGTTGGCCCGCTCTTTGGGAAGATAGTCATGCGACTGGTCTAGGTTCACCCTGGATGACTCGACATCCGCCAGGGCCGGACACAGTCGTCCCCACACAGAATGATTTGACACCTTGGCATGCTTCCTGTTATAGATTAGACACTTGTGGTGGAAGATTCACCACTTGACGCAGCAAGAGGCTGGGCGATAGCGAATTGCCGAACTGGCACTGGTTTGAATTCAGAAGCGCGCTCCGACCGACCCCGAGGGTCTCTGTCCTCAATCCCCGAAACGCCTCAATTGTCCCATTCGTGTCCAGTTGAGAATGCCAATGCTCTTTCTGAGTGCATAGGAGGCTAGATAATGCACCTGCTCACCAGGCTCTCTTTGATCAACCGCTGGATCACTATTGTATTGGCCGTAGCCCTCGTGGGGGTTTCCGTCTGGGCCACGCTCCGCATCAAGCGGGAGATGATCCCAGACATAGAACTGCCCATGACTACGATAATGACCGTATATCCCGGCGCCTCGCCCCAAACGGTTATGGATAAGGCCACGGACCCGGTCGAGACGGCAATTATCGATATGGACGGGCTGAAGAGGACCTCCTCAACATCAGTCCAGAGCATGTCTTTCGTCATTGCCGAATTCGAATACGGCACCGACATGGACAAGGTGAACGATGAAATCGCACGAAGGCTCAGAGACATCGACCTGCCTGAGGCGGTCCGCAAATACATTCCCGAGGGCCAGACCACCAACCCGATCGTATATCCTCTCGATATCAGCATGATTCCGATCGTGATGTACAGCATCAGCGGCGAAGGCATGAGCCCCAATGAGCTGTATGACATTGCCAGCACCGAGGTTGTCCCGACTCTGGCTGAGGGTAGCGAAGATGAATATCTGGTCAGCGTTGAGGGTGGCCAGGAGAAGGTGGTGGTTACACCTGTTGCCGGTGAGATGAATGCCAGAGGTCTCCCGACGGCGGCGCTGCTCTCGGCACTCAGCAACAAGGGACTCCAATCTGAGGATCAGGTGCTGAACACGTCCGTCGCCTCCGGGGTCAGGGTTGGGGACGTGGCAACCGTCAGTATCGGTCCAGCTCCGGGGACGGCGGTGAGTCGAACCAACGGCGAGACCAGCGTCGTCGTCTACGTGACCAAACTTCCTGAGGCCAATACCGTGGAAGTCGCTGACGCTGTGAACGCCAAGATGGAAGAATTGCAGAAGCAGATGCCCTCTGTCACCTTCCTCAAGGTCTTTGATCAGGGGGACTACATTGATGACAGCATACGCGAGCTGACGCGGGATGCGCTGATCGGAGGGGCGCTGGCCGTCATCGTCATTTTCATCTTTCTCTTGACCGTTCGTGGTTCTGTAGTCATTGCCCTTTCCATTCCTTTCAGCGTTTTCGTTGGCTTCCTCATCATGTCAGCCGTCGGCGTGACGATCAATATCCTCACTTTGGGAGCTATGACCATCGCCGTGGGTCGAATAGTGGATGACAGTATCGTCATGTTGGAGGTGATATACCGGCGCCTACGCCAGGGTCAACCTTTCAAACAGGCGGCGCTGGAGGGCTCCAAAGAGGTGGCCATGCCCATCGCCTCGGCCACCTTTGCCACTGTGGCGATCTTCATCCCGATGGCCTTTGTGGGCGGCATTGTGGGAGAGATGTTCCTCCCCTTTGCTGAGACCATAACCTTTGCCCTTCTTGGGTCACTGCTGATTGCGCTTACCGTGGTCCCCGCGCTCTGCGGCATCCTGGTGCCCAAGGCTGTCAGACCCGAGAGCGAGAATGCCTGGTATCAGCGCCTGTACACACCAGCGCTCAAGTGGGCATTGGCGCACAGAGCCCTGACCGTCGTGATAGCGGTGGTCCTTTTCGCCGGCAGCCTGGCGCTCCTGCCCGTCATAGGCACCTCCTTCATGCCATCCATGGGGATGAAGGAGATCATGATAGAGGTCGAGATGCCTCTGGGCACTGATATCAAGACGACCGATGCGAAGACCCTTCAGGTTGAGGAAGTCGTCAAGGATGTCATGGCCTCCGGGAACTCGATCGACATGTTCTACTCGACTGTTGGCACCTCCAGCAGCTTCACCGGCGGATTCACTGCGTTGACGGGTGGTGGAGGGACCAATACCGCCATGGTAGAGATAGTCCTCAAAGAGAACGCTCACTTGAACCGAGAGGCAGACAGCCTCCGCCATCGTATTGACGCATCGGTCGTAGGTGAAGGCAAGATCACGGTCACGCCGATGGCATCGAGTATGGGCTCCTTTGACCCATCCAACTTCAGGACGTACTTGACCAGTGAGAACTACTCAGAAGTGGTTGAAGCTGCCAATCATCTTGCGACGTCTCTGGAGAATGTGGATGGACTAGAGAACATTGAGGCCGACATCGCGCAGACAGTCTATCAGCCCAGCTACAGCATCAACGAAGGCAAGATCATGGACTACGTTGTGTCATACGGGCTGAATCCCACCTTGTTTGAGCCAGAGCTGGCCGCGATTCTGATGGGGGCGCCGGTTCCGGGGGCGTCTGTCGACGGAATGGGCCTGTATCTGAACGGGGTGGCGCAGACTGCCACGACGCCGGAGGAACTGGGTGGCCTCCTGATCAGCAGTGGCATGACCACCCCCATAGAGTTCGCAGACGTGGCGGACAACGTGGCCTTTGTTGCCGAACCCATCAACATCCGCCGGATCGACGGCGTGCGGTCCTCCACGGTTACAGCCACTGTGACCAAGAAGGACGTCGGAGCCGTGACCAGCAAAGCGCAGAAAGAGATAGATGCCTTAGCACCGGAATACAACGTCACTGCCAGCCAGGGAGGCGTTTACGAGGAGATGAACGAGACCTTCCGCCAAATGGGCATTGCCATGATCATCGCCATAGTCATCTCCTTTGCCATTGTGGTGGTCTCCTTCCGTTCCTTCCTGAATGCACTGCTGATCATGGTCAGCCTGCCACTGGCCACGATCGGCGCCTTCCTGGGCCTCCTAGTCACCGGCCATACCCTGGGTGCCTCGGCCATGATGGGCCTGGTGATGCTGGTGGGCATTGTACTGACCAACGCCATCGTACTGCTGGCCCTGGTGGATCAGTTGCGAAAGCAGGGCATGAGTACCCACGATGCTCTGGTCGAGGGCGGCCGCACCCGGATCAGACCCATTCTCATGACTGCCATTACCACCATGATTGCCCTTTTGCCATTAGCCCTGGGCTACGGGCAGGGCATAATGCTGGCCTCCGAACTGGCGATAGTGGTTCTCGGAGGGCTGTTCAGCTCCACGATACTGACACTGTTGGTGATACCGGCGCTGTACAGTCTTACCGATCCTATACGGCGCAAGGCCAAAGTTCAGGTCACCTTGGCTGACGCCACTGCCATCAAACCCCCAGAGGCGTAGTTCTCTGCTGCCACGGAAGTGAATTGGGGCTTCCCCGAAAGGGCAGCCCCAATCCTATGTCCAGACTCTGGATCACCCGCGCCGACTGCCATTCACAGAAGCAACAGCCACGATGGACATGGTCACGGCAAGAGGCTCTTTCCTACAGCGGGGTGGAGCAGTTACGCCTCCGGGATTGCTAGGCCACGTGTGTCATGGGTTGTGTGGAGCCTTGTGTGGCCCGGCGATCTAGGACCACCCACTCGACAAGGTTGTCGTTCTTCAGGACCGAGACGATGTGACCATCCACTCGCATCTGGGCCACCCTGTACGAGCGACCTTCAAATGATAATGAGATACTGGTGGCGTCCTGGACGTCCAGCACGCGGCAGGACTTCAGTCCGGCCAGGCCGGTGCCGGTGGACTTCACCACCGCTTCCTTGGCCGTCCAGCAGCGGTACAGGCTGTCCCATGACTTCCCACCGAACAGCCTCCATTCTTCGTCGCCGGCGACATGACCGAAGATAGCTTCTTTCCGAGGTTCGATTTCTTCGACGTCGATTCCCATCCTACCCCGGCCGATGACCGCCGCCACGTACTTCGGCTTGTGGGAAACGGACCAGTAGTATTCGCCGAATGGGAGTGGGATGTCGTCGGCGTCCTTGATTAGGTCCCCCAGGACAACGCCAGCCCTGTCGGCGCTCAGCCGCAGTGCCTGCCTGGCGCAGTCGCTCAACGCTGCTACCTTCTCCCGGCCCGAGAGCCGTTGCACATCGCCGCTGACCGGCATGACCACCGGGTAGAGAGTCATACTACTTGTCTGCCCTCACCGTCTTCTTGACGATGGCATCGTCGAAGGCGTTCACCGCCATACCGGCATCCACCACGATGCCCTGGGCGTTGATCCCGCTGGAACGCTCGCTCAGGAGGAAGGCCACCGTGTTGGCCACCTCAATCGTCTCTACGCCCTTCTTGCGCAGTGTCATCTGCTCCACAAACAGGTGGTAGTCAATGAAACCAGGTATGCCTGCCGAGGACGATGTCTTCAGCGGCCCGGAGTTCACCGAGTTGAAGCGTACCTGGGAGAAGGCGCTGAAGGACTTGGCCAGGAAGCGGACGCTTGACTCCAGCGCCGCTTTCACCGGCGCCATGAATCCGTATGGTTCTGCTGCCATTTTGGAGTCTGATATGGATATGGTGACCACCGAGGCCTTCTGGTCCAGCAGCCCCTTGAAGGCGTTGGCGATGCTGATTAGGGAGTAACAGGAGATGTCCACCGCCTGGAGGAAGTTCCTCTTCTTGGTCTCGTGAAATGGCCTGATCTGGCCCTCATAGTCGGCGAAGGCCAGCGAGTGGACTATCCCGTGGATCTTGGGATGCTTCTGGCCGACATCCTGGGCCAGCCTGGTGATCTCCTCCTCGTGTTCCACGTCGCAGACATAGGTGTCTGCTCCGGGGAACAGCCTGGACACGCTTTCCTTCTTCTCTGTGTTCTGGACGACATAGACCACCTGCGCCTGCTGCTCCGTCAATACCTGTCCCACGAAGTAGGCCACGCTCTTCTTGTTGGCTACGCCGAAGACCAGAAATGTCTTGTTCTCCAATCCGAGGAAATCCATATGCCACCTCTATTCCTTGGCTAGAGTCACCGCGTACTCGACCGTGACCGCGGTCTTGCCACCGACCGAGGCTCGGCCCTTCAGGAAGTAGGCCGTACCCATTCTTTCCACGAGCTCGGCCTCCAGCTCCAGCGTATCACCGGGCTTGACCATCTGCTTGAACTTGGCATTGTTGATGCGCCCCAGGACCGGGACACCTTCGCCTATATCAGTCATGATCCTGGAAAGAAGGATAGCGCCTGTCTGAAAGATGGCCTCGCAGACCAGGACACCCGGCATGATCGGGTAGCCGGGATAGTGACCTTTGAAGAACGCTTCCTCGGGGTCCATCTTCCTGGTGGCCTTGATCTTCTTGTCGGTGATTTCAACCACCTGGTCCACGAACAGGAACGGCGGGCGGTGCGGTATGGCTCTCAGGACTTCGTCCATGCCTACAGTCCTCCTCCCACTTCCAGAGTGGCGCCGCTGACATACGACGCCTCTTTCGACGCCAGGAAGAGTACGCAGGCCGCCACCTCCTCCGCCTTGCCCAGCCTTCTCATGGGGATCAGGGACTTGTACGCCTTCTGCACTTCTTCCGTGAGATCGCCGATGAATTCAGTGGCTATGAAGCCCGGGGAGACGCAATTGACTGTGATCCCCCGAGTGGCTACCTCCTTGGCCAGCGACCTGACGAGGCCCACCTGGCCGGCCTTGGACGCAGCGTAGTTAGACTGTCCCTCCCAGCCGAATCTGCCCATGGGAGACGTGGTGACGATAATCCGTCCGTATCTCTTGCGCATCATGGCCATCACGGCGAACTTGCACATGTTGAAGTTGCCGTTCAGGTTGACGTTGATAACGTCGCGCCAGTCCGTCTCCTTCATCATGCCCAGCACCGAGTCCCTCCGGATGCCGGCATTGCTGACCAGCACTTCGAAGCTCCCTTGCTTCTCCTCAACGTATTTGTAGAACTTCTCCACTTCCTCGTAGCTGGCCACGTTGAACTTCTGCAAGTCAAGCCGGTCGGCATACTGCGCATTCTCCTGTTTGAACTGGTCGGCGGCAGCCTGGTTGGATGAGTAGTTGGCAATGACTTTGGCCCCCGCCTTGAGAAAGGCCTGAGAGACCGCCCTTCCGATACCTCTGGTGCCGCCAGTGACAATGACCGTCTGACCCGTGAAATCGTGCACAGTCACCCTCCTACCGCGAGATCAAGACCTCAGGTACTTGTCCACGTTGTTGGCCACAATCACCCCGTAGTTGGCGGCGCCCAGCCAGCCGGACATGATGATGCCCACCGAGCCGGTGTGGAACAGCCCGCCCACCTGCGCCGGCAGACCCATGCTGATCTTCAACCCCTCGAACTTGGTGCCAAAGGAAGTGCCGTTGGGGTGAAGCGTGTACCGCTCGAAGGTCTTGGGCGTGGCCGCCTCGACGTAGTCCATCTTGTCCCTGACGCCAGGGACATACTTGTCCAGCACCGTCAGCGTCGACTCAATGAGGTCCTTCTTGGACGCCTTGTACTCATCGGGCGAAAGACTGGCCCAGTCCTCGTAGTTGGCATTGGTGGAAGCCACGATGGCGTACATGTCCGAGCCGGGCCGGGTGTCCGGATAGTAGAATGAGAACGTCCGGCTGGTGATGTTCCGGCTGCGGAGCATCTGCGAATCCAGCTTGTCCGCCACCGAAGTGAAGAGCAGGTCCCCGGCGTAGTCAACGGTTTCTCCCTTCCTGATGCCGACATAGACCTGGCAACTGCTGTTGTTCAGACGCACCTTCCGGTTCTCTTCCACGAACTGGGCATCGAAATGCTCCTCGCCCACCAGCTTCTGCACCGTCGCTTTCACGTTGCTGTTGGAGACAACTGTCCTGGCGCCGATCGTCTTGCCATTCACCACTACGCCGGTCACCTTCCTGTTCTCAACGATGATTCTCTCGGCCTGGCAGTGGGTTCGGATGTCAGCCCCGTTCTTGACAAGCTCCGCCTGCATCATCCCGATAATCTTGTCTGTCCCGCCCCGAAAGATGTAGACGCCCTTGCTCAGGAAATTGGAGAATACGATGCCGTAAGTTATGGCCTCATCATCCAGCGTCGAACCGTTAGCATAGGAAATCGGTTCCATCAGGAAGCGCACCACGTCATCGCGACCGGGGAAGAACTTCTGGAACATCTCTCTGGTCGTCATGGTGTGTTCATCATAGAAGTTCATGTTCTTGATGGTGTCGACAAACTCATCAACCGTCTGGGTGGGAACACTGAACTTCTCTGCCATGGTGCGCTTGAAGTCTTCGGTGTCATACGTCGTGGTGAGCGAGAACTGCGGGTTGTCGAACCGGACGCCCTTAAGTTGAACGATGCAGTCCGCTATCTCGCGGCTCCAGTACTTCCGGCAGGTCTTGACCATCCCGTACGGGAACCCGTGCAGCGACACATCGAAGATGTGTCCACCCTTCCGGGGGAACCAGGTGGCCAGGCCGCCCAGCTTGGTGTGGTGCTCCAGCAGCAGTACCGACCAGCCGTCCTTGGCCAGCATGTTGGCCGCCGTCAGGCCGCCTAGGCCGCTCCCGATGATGACGGCGTCGTACTGTGGCTTCGTGTCTTTGAGCCAGTCCTCAGCCATAAGGTCTGCCTTCCTTCAAGTCTTCTGCAGGACGTGGTAGTTGGCCATGGATATGCCGCTCAGCATCGAGCCGACGATACCCAGGAACCCTTGGTCCGTCCCGCAAATGAAGAGGTTTTCGAGATGGGTGGCGCCGTTCTTGATCTTGTTCGGGGCGCCGTAGACCGCCCCATTGATGTGCCCGGTGAAGCGATGAATCGTCTTGGGCGTGAAGACATCCGAGTACACGATCGAACTGCGGAAATCAGGGATGAACTTCACCACCTGCTCCAATGCCCTCTCTAACCACACAGCCTTCTGCGCCTTGTAGTCCTCTTCGCTCAAGGCATTCCACAGGCCGTAGTTCGCCAGGTTCGTTATCCGTATCATGCCCTCCGGCAGAGGCTTGTCCAGCTGGAAGTTGTTCGGACAGCAGATGACCCCGCTGAATACGTTCACGAGTTGGTCCGGCTTCCGGTAGCTGAACCTGTCCGACCCGTTGTAGAAGGTTATGGTGGTCTCATAGCCTAGCTTCACCGGCTCCTTGTCCAGGACGAGAACCGACTCCACCAGAGACATCTGCCCTTCATCGCAGGGGAACTTGGCGGGATCATAGTCCGGCAGCAGCCTCAGTGTCTCTATGTAGCCGATGGAGGATATGACTCTGGCAGCCGTCAGCACTTCGCCGCTGTCCAGGACGACGGCTTCCACCTTGCCGTTGGAGACGCGGAGGCTCTGCACGCCGTTTCTCAAACGCAGGATACCGCCGTGCGCCTCGTACTTCTTCACCAGCGTATCCAGTATCTGGCGTATGCCGATCTGCGGACGGGCGAAGCCCTCGCAGTAGATGCCCTTGAACATGATGACGAACTGCCCGAACTCGATGTCGTTCTCCTGGGCGCTCCCGTAGAACATCAACGGGCAGAACAGCATGTCCACCAGCAGCGGGTCCGAGATGTACGAACCGACGACCTGGCGAGCCGATAGCGGCTTGGCGTCCAGCGCCAGTTCGTCGTATTCACGGATCGCGGCCACCAGCCTCTGGAAGTTGTCGATTTGATTGGGGAAGCTCCGGCTCACCTCCTCCACGAAGAGGCCGAACTCGTTGCTGAACCTGAGAGTCTTCTCCGGAAACCTGGTGACTGACATCCGCTGCTGCCGGAGGTCGAAGTCCTCGGGTTGCAGCCTGAGCTGTCTCAGCAACTTGGGCAAAGGAGTGAGGCGGACGCCTTTGGGCACATAGTTGGTCATGGCATGAAGACCAACGTCGATGTCATAGCTCTTGCGGTGGTAGTAGGAGCTCAACCCGCCGACGCGGTAATGCCTCTCCAGGATGCAGACCTTCTTATCGAAGTACGCCAGCCTAATGCCGGCGGCCAGGCCGGACATTCCTGCGCCAATAATCAGTACATCGTAATCCATGGCTGAACCAGACATGTTCTCCCGGGGACCCGGGAGTGGGAAGACACCCCTCAGACTTGCATCACTGATAGCGATGTGAACCGCTTCGGCAGCATTGTTGCCGGAAACGCGATTGGTCTAGAGGTGAGCCATGCGTGGCTCGAGATAGGCGACGGCGCTGTCAAGCGTCGCGAGCTTCATGTAGTCCTCTTCGGGGACTTCAATGCCGTATCTCTTTCGGAGTTCCATGATGATGTCCAGGAAGTCCATGGAGTCCATCTCCACCTGGTCGCGAATCCGGACATCACCCTTGAGTTTGCTCAGATCTTCATCTGGCAGTATCTGGCCAATCACCTCAAGAATGATGGCCCTGATCTGGCTGGCGGTCATCTAAGCGATCCCCCTTTCAAACAAGCGAGTGGTGTTCATGTCTACCCCTCGAATCTCTTCACGATTACGGTCGAGTTAATGCCTAACATGCCAAAAGCATTCTTAAGGATGTAGTCAACTTTGTCAATTTTCCGGGATCTGTTGACAACTAGATTCTCGAAAGCACAGTCAGGGTCAAGGTTGTCTATGTTGATGGTGGGATGAACCACATGGTCTTCAAAGGATGGCAGGTTGCCGGCGAGCTCCAGGGCCGCCGCGGCTCCCATGGAGTGTCCGATCATGCACTTCGTGTTGTTGATATAGGTGTGCCGGCAATCTCCAAAGACCTGCCTGATGGCCTTGCATTCCTGAGGGTCTCCTTGAGGAGTCCCCGTCGCATGGGTGCTGATGATGCTGATGTCGTCGGGAGAAAGCCCCGCCATCTTCAGCGCCAGGCTCATGCACTTGGCCTGACCTTCAGAGTTCGGCAGAATGAAGTCGAGAGCGTCCGAGTTGATGGCATAGCCGACGACCTCGCCATATATCCTGGCTGACCGCGCCAGCGCCGCTTCGAGCCTCTCCAGAACGAAGATGCAGCCCCCTTCGGAAACAACGACGCCGTTGCGGTCCTTGTCAAAAGGTCGGCAGGCTTTCTCCGGGTCTTCGTGTGAAGCCAAAGCACCCTCACTCCTGAAGCTGGCGAAGGCGCCAAAAGCATGAATGGTCTCCGAGACTCCACCGCCCAGAGCTATGTCAACCTGTTCAAGGAGCAGCATCTGGCAGCCTTGAATCAGTCCCAGGTTGCCGCCAGCACACGCCGCCCCCAGCGTGTAGTGCGGCCCCGTGATCCCCATGTTCAGTGTGACTTCGCCGGCGGGATTGTTGGCCACTATTCTGGGGTTGTAGTGATGCGAGACGAACTTGGTGTCGTAGTTGAACTGGCTGATCTCGAAGATCTGCTTCTCGGTGTCCACGTTGCCGTGTTCGGTGATGCCGATGAAGATGCCGATCCTTGACTTGTCGACGGAGCTGAGGTCCAGCTTCGCATCGGCAATAGCCTCCTGGCAGCAGTAGATGGATGTAGACCCTGCCCGCGTGCCCCGGCGCAGGTCCTTCTTCTTCTGGTACTTCAGCGGGTCATGGCTGCATACTCCGGCTATGGTGTCGCCCAAGTAGCGAACGTTGTGCTTTCGAACGCCGGATTTGCCGTTGACCAGATTGCGGCGGAATTCAGTGAGGTTGTTCCCGTTTGGCGCCGACAGTCCAATGCCGGTGATAACGATCCGCTGCCCGTCCGTCACCCTGCGTGGCCCCTTGACAAATGTGATTCTGCTGCAGCCCGCCCCATCCTTCTGCTGCGCCCTACCATTCAAGCCCGAGCATGATCGAGTTCAGACCGCTGCCAGCTGCCATCATGGCTACCTTGTCACGCGGCTTGAGGTGGCCTTGTTCGATTCCTATGGCTAGTGAGATGGGCAGCGAGACAGAGCCAATGTTCCCAAGGTACTCCACAGTGGAGAAACCTTTCTTCTTGTCCAGTTTCAGGGTGTCAAAGAGCAGTTCATGATGCACGGCACTGACTTGGTGCGTAAAGACCTTGTCCACTTCCGCTTCGGTCCAGCCAGTCTCACGCTTGAACGCTTCCCAAGTCTCAGCAGCCAGAGGCAGGCCGTTCCGCAGAATACCTTCGAAGTTGGCATGCATGTTGGGGAAGCTCTCCGCGTCATGGAAGCAGGTATCCGTGTCAACGCGACAGAGGCCATTGTGTTCCGAGGCATTGCGTACTACTCCGCCCAGTAGCTTGTGGCCCGACTTTGATATCGAAGAGTGAGTCATGACCACCGAAACTGCTCCTGATCCCATGGTCAGTGACGCAAACCCGCTCTTCAGCTTGCCCCTGGTCATTTCGGCATCCTGCAGCAAATGCTTGATCGTGGCATCAGTCATGCGCGCGCCGCTCTCGCAGGCAACGACGATGCCCGCCTTGATCTGCCCCAGTTCAATCATGTTTGCCAGGGTGACCATGCCATTAACGAACCCTAGGCAGGCGTTGGAGATGTCAAAGATGGTGGCCGTCGAGGGAAGTCCAAGAGCATGATGAACGACGGTAGCCGTCGCCGGCTCCAGGAAATCGCGGCTCACGGAGGTGTGCAGCAGACACTCAATGTTGTCTTTGCTTATGCCAGACTTGGCGACGGCCTTCTCCGCGGCTCTCGTGCTCGGCAGGCTCGGCGGCGTCCCTTCCTCCCAGACCCGCCTCTCGCGAATACCGGTCATCAGCTCCAGGCGGCCAAAGGATCGATGCACCTTGGCATACACTGGTGCCAGCCTCTCTTCAAGGCTTTGTGACGTGACGACCTTCTGAGGAAGCTCATAGCCCAGGGCTTCCACGCACACTTTTCCATAACGCATGTGACACCCCCTATGACTGTACCCGCTCGGGCGCAGTTCTGCGCACACTGGAACCGCTAGTAGAACTTGATTCCAAACTCACCACACCATTTCAAGAGACACACTCACCGCAAATGACTTCCGCGAGAACTTGTGAGAGGCTGTCTGGCTGGCACGTCAGTTCAGGCTTGGCCCCCGCGGCTGCGTCCCGTCTATCAATGTCGGAATGTGATACCTACCCCGAAGCTTCTCCCACCTTTCAGCAGAACACATCGGGATTATTCTCTCCGGTATGTACTTGCAGATTCCCGCAACCACAGAACAGAACTTCCAAGAGTTGTCAACATCCTGAGGCACGTACTCGTCTGCAACTGCGAGAATTGAGGCACGGACATCCTCAGGCAGCTTGCCGATGCCATCGACAAGCGATGTCTTGACCTTTGGCGGAACCCGCCTGTCCAGAAGGTTCACGTAGAAGAGCAGAAGCCGTCGGGGCACATAGGCATTGACCGCCCTGACCTCCAAGGCTATCACCTTGTGCGAAACGCTTCTAATTGACAATCTCCCTCTGGCAGCCTTCTCTGTTGGAGCCATCGGCGACTCCCTTCTTCAAGACGTCAAGGGCTTCCCGCCTCTGCTCGGGCCCTGTACAACTTGTAGAAATACCACTTTTGACTCTCACTGTCAACCATTTCTGCCTTCGTTTCCCCTTGGGATTTGGCTTCGGTCGCCGTTGATGACGATTATGTGATATCTCGGATGTGGTATGAGATGAGACCGTGGGGCAGAGCAGCCGAGCAGGACACCGTCCCTTTGACAATCCGCGCATCTCGTCATATTATCCTGATTCGACCTTCACATCACGGTGAGTGGCATATGGAAGAGAGCCTGCTTCAACAGTTCATCAAGACGTTTGTGCCCCTCTTCATTGTCATCGACGCCTTTGGCAACATACCCTTTGTCATCACCTTGAGCGAAGGGATGCCCAGGCCAGAGCGGAACAAGATGATTCTCCTTGCCGTCATCACTGCGGCCCTGGTCGGCCTGGCCTTCCTTTTCCTGGGCAAGGTCATCCTCAACGCCATGGGAATCAGCGTCGGTGCCTTCGCCATCGCCGGAGGCCTGATTCTTCTGGTCCTGTCCGTCAGGTATGTGCTCACCGGCCATATCATGGATTACATCAGGGAGGAAATGGTGGCCGTCGTGCCCATCGGCACTCCGTTGACCGTGGGGCCGGCGACCATCACCACACTTCTGCTGCTGGTCAACGAGGGCTTCCATCTCTACATCGTCTTGCTGTCCTTCGCTCTCAATATCTTGGTTGCATGGATGATGTTCATGCTCAGCGGCTGGTTCGTCAGGTTACTGGGGCAGGGGGGTGTCAAGGCCGTCTCCAAGGTATTCAGCCTGCTCCTGGCCGCCATTGCTGTGACGATGATCATTCACGGCCTCGACATGATCGGCATTACCAACACGGGTATATAGCGCCCGACACCTGGTCATGGGAGACTCCGAACTGACGTTCCCCGGCCAAACCGCCAACCCACCATCATGTCCTCATCCCTCACCATCGAATCCGCGTGAAGGATACGCTGGACTACCAGGAAGCCCAAATCACGTTGAGCATTCCGTCGGGTATAATTGGGTGGTCTTTCGCCTTGACGCAGAGGCTCTGCGGCACGCCTGAGAAAGACCCAAAACCAATGATCTCCGTTTTTGAACAGAACCGGAACCTTCTGGAACAACTCCGGCGGGAGTGCTCCCTCGATCTGCTGGGGGTTGCTGACATGCGCGGTCAAGGGGAGATGTTGGCCGGCTTTCCGGAGAACGTCCGCGATTCGTCGCCTCTGGCAGTGGTCATTGGCTTGAGGGTGTCCCGCGCGGTGCTAGACACGCTGGAAGACGGGCCCAATCTCCTATACTTCCATCACTACCGCCAGATCAACGCTCAACTGGATCGCGCTGCCACCACGATATCCGCTGAGATAGAGAGGCGAGGCTGCTCGGCTCTGCCTATTCCCGCTTCGCAAATCGTCGACTGGAAGAAGATGGCCGGCCAGGTATCCCACAAGGCCATCGCCTGCCTGGCAGGCATGGGTTGGCGTGGCAGAAACAACCTTCTGGTGACACCGCAGTTGGGAGCGCAGGTGCGATTGGCCACGATCCTGACTGACCTCCCTCTGGCCCCGGACCACCCGTTGGAGGCTGACTGCGGTTCCTGCCGCCGCTGCGTCGCGGTCTGCCCCGCCAAGGCCATAGGAGAGACCCCCGCCGCATTCAACCTGCCGGCGTGCTACGACAAGCTGAACGAGTTCCGCAAGACCCGGAACATTCAACAGCACATCTGCGGAGTGTGCGTGAAGGCCTGCTCCGGGCCAGTGAGCATCGCACTGACAGGTCGGTAGAGCGCCTATGGGAGAAGTGAAAGAGCCCCAACCGGTCAAGGTCTTCGTCGGCATTCTGACTGCCCCGCCCCCTGCTCTGACCGAATTGCGCGGCTTGCTCGAAGAGGGCTTTGGGCCAGTTGACACCGAGAGTCAACTGCTGGAGTTCGCCTACACCGACTACTACGAGCCGGAGATGGGGGGTGGTCTGAAGAGGAAGTTCTTTGGCTTTCGCCACTTGGCCAGTCCCGACGTTCTGGTGGACCTCAAACTGTTTGCCAACCGGCTAGAACAGACTCTCGCTGTTAGCGGCAAGCGCACGGTGAACATAGACCCCGGTTATCTTGCGGCAGCCAGAGTAGTGCTGGCCTCAACCAAGGACTTTGCCCATCGGCTATACCTGGGCAAGGGTATATATGGAGAAGTGACCCTGATGTATCAGAAGAAGGATTTTCAGGCTCTGCCCTGGACCTATCCGGACTACCGGAGCGAGGCCTATCTCCAATACTTCAGGGAGTTGCGCAAGGTCTACATGGCGCAGTTGGCCTCCTCTGGAAGCATCTCCGGGGATAGGGATTTCCCCGCAAGGTGAGATGGGGCAGTGTTGACAGGCTGTGACAATCCGGGGAACTGGGTGACTCCGTACCGCTACGGCAGCGTTGTGAATGTCATGTCGGTACCGTAGTTGGTGCCGTCGCCGACCACCTTAGCCCTGAAATGGTAGGTCGTGTTCGGGGCAAGGTCAGCCAGGGCGAAGGTGAAGCTGCCCTCGGATGTCTGGGAGCCCACCTCGATCTCATTGCCGTAGGCTGCGGTCGTTCCCCACTCGAAGTAGACGGTAACGCTGCCGGCCGATCCAAGGTCTTCCAGGTAGCCGTTCAGGACGGCGGTCGTCTGCTCCACACTGGTGGCTGCATTGGTCGTCACTGAGGGTGCGGTTGGCTCTGGGTAAGCTGGTGAGGTCACGTAGCTCTGCGATCCGCCAACATGGACGTCCACCCAGAGACGATATCTGTTGGTCACCGTGATCCTTGTAGCCACAAAGCCATTGGATGGTACAGTAAACGAATCCACCGACATGCTGAACTCAAACTGATATAGATACTGATTGTTCGTTCCACTCGCAATGAGGGTATATCTTCCACGGCTACTGAAACCGCTGCCATCCAAGGTACCGATTTCGACAATGACCTCGTGACCATTCGTAAGATGGCTCAGAGCCAGATGGACTGTCCAGTTGTCTTCCGGGTAAGTCATACCAGCCATGGATTGGCCAACCCTCCACACCTCTGAGACTGAAGACAATCCGTCAGAGTGGAGGGGCACTGTCCCGATGGGCTTTGTTGTGTTGTCGTGGTACATCACATAGACGGAATCATAGAGCTCACCGCTCAGGTACCAGGTCTTCTGCTCGCCGGGCAGGCCGCCCGTAGTGAACATGATGTCATCGCCGCAGACGGGATCTCCATCACCGTCCGCCTTGGCCCTGAAGTGATATGTGGTTCTCGGACTGAGACCTGTCAGGCTAGCATTGAAGCTGCCATCGGATGTCAGGGACCCCACCTCGATCTCATTGCCATAGGCCGTGCTGATCCCCCATTCCAAGGAGACTGTAACGTTGTCTGCTGTGCCCAGACTGTCGAGGATACCGTTCAGCGTCGCCGATGTGCAGTGCACTTCAGTAGCGCTGGCGGTCCTTACCGTCGGCGGCGTAGTCAAGGTTGTGAAGCTCTTCTCCTGACCAAAGACTGGGTTCCCGTCACCAACTGCCTTGGCTCTGAAGTAGTAGGTGGTACCCGGATCGAGACCGCTCAAGTCAGCGAAGAAGGATCCGGTGCTGGTCCACATCTGAGCAGCGGTTATGTGTGTGTATGACCCGCCTGCGGTACCCCACTCGAAGGACACCTCAACGAAGTTGGCGGTGCCCAGCGAGATGAGGTGTCCGTTCAGAGTGGCTGAAGCAACGGCCACATTGCTCGCATCAACGGTTTCCACCGACGGTGGTGTGATCAGAGTCATGAACCTCTTCTCAGGGCCGTAGGCCGGATCGCCATCACCAACTGCCTTGGCTCTGAAGTAGTAGGTGGTACCCGGACTGAGTCCGCTCAAGTCAGCGGAGAAGGCCCCGGTGTTGGTCCTGGCTTGGTCGGCGGTTGTGTACGTATATGACCCGCTTGCGGTCCCCCACTCGAACGACACTGTGACACTCCCTGCGGTGCCCAGCGATGTCAGATCCCCGCTCAGAGTGGCCGAAGTCGTGGCCACACTGGTGGCATCGTTGGTGGTCACCGATGGTGGCATGGTCAGAGTCGTGAAGCTCTTCTCCTCACCATAGACTGGATCCCCGTCACCATCCGCCCGGGCTCTGAGATAGTAGGTGGTGCCGGGACTGAGATCGCTCAAGTCGGCGGAGAAGGCCCCGGTGCCGGTCATCGCCTGATCGGCGGTTGTGTTTGTGTATGACCCGCTTGCGGTCCCCCACTCGAAGGACACCGTGACACTCCTTACGGTGGCCAGCGATGTCAGGTCCCCGTTCAGAGTGGCTGAGGTCGTGGCCACACTGGTGGCATCTTTGGTGGTCACCAACGGTGTTGGGGCAGTCGTGAACTGCATGTCTGGTCCATACGCTGTGCCGCTGCTGCCGACGGCCTTGACTCTGAA
Organism: Chloroflexota bacterium; assembly: GCA_036787015.1. Classification (GTDB taxonomy): domain Bacteria; phylum Chloroflexota; class Dehalococcoidia; order UBA2247; family RBG-13-53-26; genus JAFGCL01. The sequence continues at coordinate 1,274 of DAIQQD010000016.1, read as the reverse complement.
GTGGTAAGTGGTGTTTGGCGCCAGACCGCTCAGTCTGGCCTGGAAACTGCCGGTCACCTTCCGCATTTCCGGCGTGGTCTCATTTCCGTAGTCAGTAGTGAGGCCCCATTCGAATGAAACCATCGCGCTGTCATCCGAACCCAGACCGTCCAGTTTGCTGTGGAGAGTAGCTGAGGTGGCTTGTATGCCGGTAGCATCACTGGGGATCACAGTCGGAGGGACTGACTGGAATACCACGAAGAATATGATCAGCACCGCGGCCGCTGCGCATGCTGCAGCGGCTGGTATCCATACGAACGGTTGCTGCCAGAACGGCTTGGGGGTAGCCGCTCCCAGTGCGGCGGCCTGCTGGTTCACCTGCAGGCGCAGGTTCGCCTTGAACTCAGGTGAAGCCGCGGCCGGCGGACAAGCCCCTTTCAGGAGCTCAGCAATCTTGTCATCGCCATCCCGCCAAGACATAGATCCCCTATTCACACCCTGCTAAATTAGTCGTGCCATACATGACTATCCCTCACGCAACCCCGCAAGTTGTGTTTGCAGGGCTTTTCGCGAACGTGTCAGCAACCCTTCGATTGACTTGGGAGAGCGGTCCATTATCTGACTGATTTCCTGAACCGACAGCTCCTCAACATACTTGAGAATAAGAACCTGCCGATAGTCCCAGGGGAGCTTGGCCAGGGCCTCATTCACCACCTGGCGTGTCTCCGCAGACTCGATCAGGCTGTCCGGCTGAGGTTGTCTGCCCGGGTTATCCGAAACATCGATGGTGTCCACATCTACGCCGGACACCATGCGTTTGCGTTCCCGGGACTGACGGCGGTAGTGATCGGCGACTTTGTGATACGCTATGCTGCAGAGCCACGTGTAGGCGCTGCTGCGCCCCTTGAAGCTCTTGGCAGATTTGAGGGCGGCCAGGAAGGTCTCCTGGACGATGTCCTCGGCTACATCACGATTCCGGTCCACCTGGTTAAACACCAGAGAGTAAACGCGGTCAAAGTAGCGGTCGTACAGCTCCGCCATGGCTGTACGATCACCGTCGTGAAGACGCTTCAGCATGTCGGCATCTTGTTCGAGAGGCGGAGCCTCGGGATCAGCCATGGCAACTATTCTCCCAGACCTTCGGACTTGGCGCAACTTCGCCTCCAGAGAGCTTTTTCAGGAAAGCATCGGTCGTCGGATACGGCATGATCGCATCTCTCTCGACAACGTTATCCATGCGATCCACCAAACCCATTGTCCTGATCATGACCAGCGGTGAAGGCAGAGAGGCCTAG
>DAIQQD010000327.1:0-1578 GCA_036787015.1 Chloroflexota bacterium | reverse complement strand
CCTATGCCGCGCATTGAGCCGGTGGCTTTGAAATCCTTCAGCCAGTTCTCCTGGCTGCCGAAGGCATCGACCAGCTTCTTGGTCAGAGCGGGCACCTTGTCCAGAGGGACTTTCCCTCCCAGATTCTCAAAGTAGTACTCGTGGAGCCGCATGCCATTGAACTCAAAACCCATTCTCCGTTTCAATTCGGCATACTCCGGCGTGGCAGTCTTGCCGTCTTTCAGCATCTGCCCGAGCAGATCAGCAAGTTTGTTGGTGTTGGTCACGTAGCCTTGGTACAGAGTGAAGTGGTTCTTCAGCAACGTCTCGCTGAAACCCTTCATGCCGATGAGATTGCCGTAGTCTTTCGCTGTGTAGCTCATATGCTCGCTCCTCCTTTGTTCAATGGGCCTGAGGTCCTACCTCTTGCTCCTGCAAAGCCCGCAATATCGCCTCGTTGAACTCCGGGATGTCGGCAGGTTGACGTGATGTGATCAGGTTCCCATCGCGAACGACCGCTTCATCCACCCACAGAGCCCCGGCATTCTTCAGATCTATGGCAATGGAAGGCCATGAGGTTAGCCTTCGTCCTCTAACCACCTCGGCAGAGATAAGTAGCTGAGGACCGTGACAAACAGCAGCTACCAACCTGCCGAGGTCGTGTGCCTTCCTCACCAGGTCAATCATGGGCTTATGTAGCCGCATCTTGTCAGGCGCATAGCCCCCTGGAATGATGATGGCATCGAAGTAATCAGCTCTCACCTGGTCGGCATCGGCGTCGACCTTGATCTCGGCTGTACCTCGCTTGCCTTTGTAGCTCTTCTGCGAGCCGCTGCCGACCACCATCACTCTGGCCCCGGCCGCTTTCATCGCCCGCAGGGGTTCCATGAGCTCGGCATCCTCAAAATCCTGCTCCGCCAAGATCGCAATTCGCTTTCCATCTAACATAAGCCCAATCCTCACCAGCTAGTTTGAAGGTCTCCGCCCTCTACAGGCGGGCTCCATCCAGTTTTTCGGCGCAGGCTGATCCAGGACCGGCCAGACGGGTAGTTTTTTCTCTCCGGACCACTGTCGAAAGAGGCTGATCTCGTTGGTCAACGCTTCAGCCACCTTGCAGCCATGGGCCTCAGCCAGTAGCCGGTACATCTCAATAGCAGACTGCGCCAGAATATCCTGGCCGCGCAAGATGAAGACAGGTTCATTGTCGCCTATCATCGGGATATTCAACTTCCCGTACGTGCGAGACAAAGCCATTTCGCCCTCCCTACTCCAACTCAATTCTTCTTTCGGACCATTAGTATTCAAGGCTTGTCGGCAGGCATCAAGTGCACGCCAACCGTCACTGTCTCCACCGCAGTCAAGGCCTGTATGGTCAAGTGCGCGAGCCTCAGCCTGTGCTGGGCCTCAACGACCATGATGACATCTGGCCGTCCCTCCACGACGTCTGCCATTGTCACGCCCGGTTGACGGCGGAGATGGGAAACCACATCCTCTAGGTGTCCCTCCGCTACTTGTACCAGCACATACACTCTGGCCTTCGGTGCTGATCCCTTGCTTCTGGTCTCGCCCACGTCCTTTGTTAACACCGTCATACCGTTT
>DAIQQD010000144.1:0-5593 GCA_036787015.1 Chloroflexota bacterium | reverse complement strand
CACAGGCAATCGAGAACGAGAGCTGGTCACCGCGGACTATGCCCTTCTGAGGCAACTGTACCTCAGGCAACGACAGCGCATCGATGAGGAGGAAATCCGGCCGCGACGGCAGAGTCTGCACGGCCTCGGCCATGGCCATCCGCGTGGCTCTGACAATGCCTACTTGGTCAATGGTCGCGTGAGGCACCGATCCCAGCCCAAAGGGTATGCCGGCACTCCGCACCAGATCGAATACCCGCTCTCTCTGCCTGGGCGAAAGCTGCTTGCTGTCCCGCACCAGCTTCAGCCAGGGGAAGTCAGCTCCAAGGGGCAAGATCACCGCCGCCGCCATAACCGGGCCGGCCAGGGCACCCCGCCCCACCTCGTCCACCCCCGCCACCAGCCGGTAGCCCCGGGCCTGAAGAGCATGCTCTTGGTCAAAGGTGGGCAGCTTCATCATGATGCCTCGATAGTACCACCACCCAGGACTTCGTCACCACGGTAGAAGACCACCGCCTGGCCGGGGGCGATAGCCCGCTGCGGCTGATCGAAAAGGACCTCCGCCTCTTCAGCAAAGACCTTCAACCGGGCGCTCACTTCTGGTGTGCGGAACCGGATTTTGGCGCTCACCTCCAAGGGGCGCTGGGGCTTCACGCAAACGAAACTCAGGTTGTTGGCTTTCAGTCCGGAGACCAGGAGATTCTCCTCCGGACCAACAACAACCGTGTTGCTGATGGGATCGAGCCTCAACACAAACAAGCGTTTCCCGGTGGCTATGCCCAGGCCAGTCCTCTGCCCCACCGTATAGAAGGCGATGCCCTGGTGCCGGCCCAGCACTTTCCCCTCCAAGTCCACAACGTCTCCGGGCACAGGATCGACGCACCCCTGCAGAAAGTCCTCGTGGTGCCCGTCGGGGATGAAGCACAGATCCTGGCTCTTGGGCTTCTCGGCCACTGGCAGGCCGCGCTCCGCCGCCATGTGGCGGACCTGGGATTTGCTGTACTCGCCCAGCGGAAACAGCAGACGAGGCAGGAATTCCTGTTTCAGCGTGTACAAGAAGTACGATTGATCGACGGAAGGCCGCGCCGCCTTCAGCAAATGATAATTGCCGGCGGGTGCATTGATCCTGGCATAGTGCCCCGTGGCCAGGCACTCCGCTCCCAGGTCCTCGACCGCCCTCAGGAGCAGGTCGAACTTGATGGACCGGTTGCAGACCACGCAGGGATTGGGGGTTCTGCCCTGAGCATACTCTCCGCAGAAGTAGTCCACCACCTGCCTCTGGAACTGCGTGGAGAAGTCCAGCGCATGGAACGGGACACCCAGGACCCGGCAGACTGAGCGCGCATCATCCTCACCGGCGGCAGAAGGAGCACCATCGTCTGTTTGAGATCTGTGTTGCCACAGCTTCATGTGGACGCCGATGACCCCGTGTCCTTCTTCCTTCAACAGGGCGGCCGCCACAGAGGAGTCCACGCCGCCGCTCATGGCCACGGCCACCTTCCGGCGGCTCATCCATCCTGCTCCCGCTGGAGAAGAACGCCGACCCTTTCCCAGATCGTTCTCTCAATCGCCTTCCTCGGCAGGCGTCCATCTACCACCAACCATCGCTCCGGATCAGCCTTGGCCAAATCCAGATACCCACGGCGCACACGAGTATGAAAGGCTAGGCTCTCACTCTCGAAACGATCTTTCTCTTTGGACTTCTTCCTACCCAGGCCCGCCTCAACGGGCATGTCGAGCAGCACAATCAGGTCGGGGGACATACCGTCAGTGGCAATCTCGTTGACATCGCGAATGGCATCTGTGTCGAGACCCCGTCCGTATCCCTGATACGCCAGCGTCGAAGGAGTGAAGCGGTCGCAGATAACCGTCTTGCCTTTTTCCAGTTCGGGTCGGATGATTTCGCTCACCAATTGCGCTCTGGCAGTAGCTATCAGGAATAGCTCCGCCAAGGGTGAAACCTGTGTATCGCTGGTCCGCTTGAGGTGGCGCCGCACGCGCTCGCCCAACCAGGTGCCGCCGGGCTCACGCGTCAGTACGGCTCCGAAGCCATCCTTGGAAAGACGTCGGTGGAGAGCCCTGGTCTGGGTGCTCTTCCCACAACCTTCTCCACCCTCGAACACGATGAACAAAGCCAAGAGACCACCTTAGATGACCCGGAATATCTCCACCCGACGCTGCGGGTCTCTGCCGGTGCTCCGGGAAGCCAGATTGGAGCGCTCCGCCATCAGATGCTGCAATCGGCGGACGTAGGAGCTGCGCGGGTTGAGCTGGACTGATTCCGTTCCGTTCATGACCTGGGCTATGGCCTCCTCAGCCTCCTTCAGGGCTACCCCCACATCATCTGTTCTTCGCCTATTCGAATAGAGAGAGTCCAGAAACTGCCTCATCTCGCCAATGGTGTTGTTCTTCAGCACGTACACCGGTATGCCGGCCAACTCGGCATCCCTCACTATCTGCGGCTTGCGGCGGTAGAAGGCCTTGCACGTCACAAAGACGGTAGCCTCGCTCAACCCGGAGACGATCCTAATCTCAGACTGCCTCTCTCTGGCGGCCTGTTCGAGCTTGGCCCGATTGATGCCGAAGATGTATATCCGCGGCACCGCCACGTCTTCACTGGCTTTCCTTCTCTTCAGAACCGGCTCTTCGGAAGTGGCGAACGGAAGCACCTTCTCTTCCTTCTTCTGCAGGGTCCAGTTCTCGTCCATCCAGCGAGCCTCTCTGGCCACCGGCTGGCCTCTGAGGAAGACGTCGACGGCCTCAGAAACGTCGGCATGAACCGCCACTCTGTTGAAATCCTGAATCTCCACCACTACGTCGAACGTGGGTGGCGCCTTGCGTTCCAGAATCGATTTCTGCGTTCCGCGGTGCCTGGCCTCTTCGTCGCCCAGGGTGACCGACTGCACACCGCCGACGAGGTCTGACAGCGTGGGGTTGAGTATGAGATTCTCAAGGGTATTCCCGTGGGCTGTGCCGACCAGCTGGACGCCGCGTTCGGCAATGGTGCGCGCGGCCGCCGCTTCCAGTTCGGTGCCGATCTCATCGATAATGATGGCCTGGGGCATGTGGTTCTCCACCGCCTCGATCATCACCGCGTGCTGCATAGTGGGCGTCGGCACCTGCATCCGCCGCGCATGCCCGATGGCCGGGTGAGGAATGTCACCATCACCGGCGATTTCGTTCGACGTGTCCACCACCACGACGCGCTTCTTTAGTTCGTCCGCCAGTACGCGTGCTACTTCCCTCAGCATCGTGGTCTTGCCAATGCCGGGACGCCCCAAAAGCAGGATGCTCTTCCCAGACTGGACCAGATCCTCGATGAAGTGAACGGTGCCGTATACGGCCCTGCCAACACGGCAGGTCAATCCCACAATGCGCCCTCTGCGATTGCGAATCGCCGAAATTCGGTGCAGCGTGCGTTCGATGCCCGCCCGGTTATCATCGCCAAAGGCGCTGATTCGAGACGCCACGTAGTCCAGATCCTCCTGGGCCACCTCCCTCTCGCCCAGCACGACCTCATGGGAGGGGAACCTGGCTTCAGGGGGACGGCCCAGGTCCATCACCACTTCCAGAAGATCAGCCAGATCTTCCCGGTGGCGCAACGGTTCAGACACAGACGGCGGGAGAATGCCCAGCAGGGCATCCAGATCATCCACGATCCTTCTTTGCATCTCTTTCGCTTCCTCAGGCAGGTACGGCCGGCATGGCCAAGGGTTCGACCACCCGCACGAGCAGTTCCTTCGTCAACACTGAGTATGTCATCATCCGGCTGAACCCGCGGTCTTCCAGTAGCCGCAGCAACGCCCCATCGAAATCCGGGACCAGGCAGCACACTTGTTGGCAGCCGCTGAGAGAATTCAGACCGTACTCCACCGCACTCTGCATCTCATCCCTGGTCGCCGCCAGGATATCGAGTTGTCCGCAATGGCGGCTTGCGTCGGTGGCCACCCAGGCGACAAGATCACCACCCTTCTCAAAGACCCACTCTTGCCCCGGACTCCTGTCCCGATTAGATTGCCATTCCTTGTAGGTCATCCCCTCAGCCCGGCGGACATGCGGCGGAACGCACGTATGATACAAACCATAGAGCCGGTACTCATCGTCGGCCTTCTTGCGGCGGGGCAAAAGCGCCTGTGGGACCCCGCCCTTGGTCCCGGCGCCATCAGTCCCCTCCCGCAAATAGACATGCTCCGTGGAATAGGGCAGGAAGCCGGTCTCCTGCGCTGCTTTCAGGAGGGGGCTGTCTGAAGGAAGGCGCAGGTAGATCCTCCCTATCTCCAGCCGTCCACCGGCCGAACCAACGTGCTCCAGCAGCTTAAGGCAGCAGTCTCGGTCCTGATCAGCCACCAGGAGCCGATTAATCTCCCAGGCGTGGGGGCTGCGGCGGTCTCTTACCGAGGCCAAACCTCTGAGCGCAAGGCCGTCTGTGTACACCCAGACACATAGCCTCAACTGGGGATTGAACCAGTCGCCGACGATGTTGGCCAGGTCGCTCAGCCTCGCGTCCTTCCTGCCCACGCCATCCCTTGTCTTGGCCTTGTTGGACAGCGCCCTGCCTGCCACCAGCAGATCGACGACGTCGAACGGCATGAAAGAGCGAATCATAGAATACGCCCTACCAACCTCTTGTCGCCAGCAGATCCTCCTTGGCGATACCTTTTATGTCCAGTCCCGGCATAGCGTCACCCAGACCCCGGGAGACCTCAGCGATGATCTTGGCGTCCTGGTAGTGAGTGGTCGCTTTGACAACGGCCTTGGCCCGGACAGCCGGATTGCTGGACTTGAAGATGCCGGAGCCAACGAAGACGCCTTCTGCCCCCAATTGCATCATGAGCGCCGCATCGGCAGGAGTGGCTACTCCGCCGGCAGCGAAGTTGACCACCGGGAGCTTGCCTGTCCTCTGGACCTCCAGCAGCAACTCCAGCGGCGCGCCCATGGCCTTCGCCTCTGCCACCAGCTCTTCTTTGGGCATGTTCGCCAGTTTGCGAATGGCGTCCATAACGGCCCGCATGTGCCGCACGGCTTCCACGATGTTGCCGGTGCCCGCTTCACCCTTGGTGCGTATCATGGCCGCGCCCTCGGAAATCCGGCGCAGCGCCTCGCCCAGGTCGCGGCAGCCGCAAACGAACGGGACTTTGAAATCGTGCTTCCAGACGTGATGCGACTCGTCGGCCGGTGTCAGTACCTCGGACTCGTCTATGAAGTCAACACCGAGGGCTTCCAGCACCTGCGCCTCGACGAAATGCCCGATGCGGCACTTGGCCATAACCGGGATGGTCACGGTCTTTTTGATGGCCAGAATGACGTCGGGGTCAGCCATGCGGGCTACGCCGCCAGCCGCCCTGATATCCGCCGGCACCCTTTCCAGTGCCATAACCGCACAGGCTCCGGCCTCTTCCGCGATCTTGGCATGTTCCGGCGTGACCACATCCATGATCACCCCACCCTTCAGCATCTGAGCCAGGCCGGATTTCACAGTCCAGGTCCCCTTCTCCATCCAATCCTCCTAGGTCTCATCGCCGGGAGTGGCCCTGCAGGCACGCCTCACGGCGCCACGGGCTCGCGAGAAACCAGTCTGAGATCGCCGCCCAGAAGCGCGTCGATCTCACCACCC
>DAIQQD010000143.1:2026-5654 GCA_036787015.1 Chloroflexota bacterium | reverse complement strand
TCTGGGTATCGCGCGTTGATTTGAACACGATCTTGGCGCCATCCGGCGACCATTCCGGGTCGTTGTCCTCCCAGGGCGTGTCGGTCAACTGCGTCAGGTCTGTCCCGTCGGCATTCATGACATAGATATCCGCCACCCCGGCGGCGGGACCCGTCAGATCGTCCCTGAAGGACCCGAAGACAATCTTGGAGCCGTCAGGCGACCAGTCAGGATGCGCATCGATGACGTTGTTGTTGGTAAGCCTGGTTTCCTGCTTTGTGTCCAGGTCGAGGACATATATATCCCAGGTCAGCATGTCGCCAGCATCGCCGGCGTTGAAGACCACTTTCTTGTTGTCGCGGGAAAGGGCCGGGTTGTTCTCGTGACGGGTATTGTTGGTAAGCCTTGTTATCTCTCCCGTGTGGTCCAGCAGATACAGTTCACCCTCCTCCGAGTCCGCCTTGGACATGAAGACAATCTCCTGATTGAGTTGGGCCTTCCACAGCGCGTACACATCCTCTTCTGGTTCGTTGTCTCCATTGCCTTCGTCACCCTCTCCGCAAGAGAGGGCCAAGCCAGAAAGCAGCACCAATACGACAGTAAGGAGAAGGAGCTTCATCAAACCGAGTCTCTTCGTGTTTCGAACCTCCTGTTGCTCGTTGGCGTGACGATCAACCGTTACTTGGGCGCTTGCGGCGGAGACGGGTTGACCAGCCCGGCCGCCAGGGAATTCGGCACTATGGCCAACAGGTCATCCAACGTGAACGCGCCGGTCTTGTTGTAGATCGTCTTCGTCACCACCGGATCGGACATCAGCGATATCTGGTTACCGCCCACGAAGAAATTGCACCCATTGATGTTGGCCGCGGCATCAGTGGCCAGGAAGATGACAAAGGGCGCGATCTCTTCCGGCAAAGGCAGGATGGCCGTCACTTCAGGACCCACCGGCATGGGTTTTCCCTCGGCGCTGGCCTTTTCGATAGCCTCGGCCATCTCCGGCGCAACGGTCAGCCGGGTGGCCGCTCTGGGCCTGATGGCGTTGCAGGTCACGCCGTACCGTCCCATGTCGCGCGCCACGGTCCGGGTGAATCCGACGATGCCCTCCTTGGCGGCGCTGTAGTTGGCCTGGCCCACCGCCCCCAGCCCCGACTCAGACGAAGTATTGATGATGCGGCCGCTTCGCTGCAGCTTCATGACGGTGCAGGCGGGCCTCGTGCAATTGAAGGTGCCGTACAGGTGGACCTTGATCACCAGGTCCCATTCCTCCGGTGTCATGTTGAAGATCATGCGGTCCCGCAGGATGCCGGCGTTGTTGACCAGGATATCCAGCCGCCCAAACGTCTTGACGGCGGTGTTCACGATATTCTCGCCGCCTTCCGCAGTGGCCACGCTGTCGTAGTTGGCTACCGCCTCCCCGCCCTTGGCTTTAATCTCCTTGACCACGGCGTCGGCCGGCGAGGCAGCTCCGCCGGTGCCATCGCGGCTGCCCCCCAGGTCGTTCACGACGACCTTGGCCCCTTCGCTGGCCAGCAGCAGCGCCTCCGCCCGCCCCAGCCCACGCCCCGCTCCCGTGACTATGGCTACCTTGCCCTTCAGTCTGTCACCCATCTGTACACCTCCTCAGTTATGATTTCGGATCAACCCCCTGTGTCCCCCACTCATGGGGGAAGAACAAACACAGATGACCGAGGGACACCCTCGGACTCCCGGCAAAGGGGCTTCGCCCCTCTGCATACCCCAGCGGAACTCGGGTAGGGGCGAGTTTCGAACTCGCCCTGAGGACATATTCTATTCTGTCATTTCCGCGCAGGCGAAAATCCACAACCACATTGGGCGGGTGGAATCAAGCGAAACCTGCCGCCATCGGCAGCAGGATGTCACCATGGCACTCCTGTATCTCCCCCCGACCATCGCCAGTGTACCACCGATCGTCAACATTTCGAAGTCCTCCGGTGCCGGCTACCCTTTCCGAGATCACATTGACAATCCGGAACGAACTGTGGTAAATCAAGGTGCACCGATTACAGAACCATTACAGGTCCGTCTTGCTCGTTGGCCAAGGGGGTTTCGACGAACGGAACCGGGTTGCGGAAGCCTGTGACCAGCCGCACCACGTTGGTGAAGTTCGTCGTCTGATGTTATCGCCGAGCCAGGCACCGCGTGACACGCAAACTCGAGCCGCTTTGGGACACACGAAAGGGGTGCACGATGGGACGCAACCAGTCTATCGAAGAGATCCTGGGCAGACGCCTGCTACTGGGCGAGGCCATCGCCCGCAATAGCCGGCTGATCCCCAACAGGGAGGCCGTGGTCTACGGCCGGAAGCGGTTCACGTACAAACAGTTCAATGCCCGCATCAATCAGCTCGCCCACGCCCTGCTGGCCTCGAAGATCAAGAAGGGCACCAAGGTGGCCATACTCCTCTACAACTGCAACGAGTTCCTGGAGGCCTACTTCGCCCTGGCCAAGATCGGCGCCATCGGAGTGCCACTCAATTTCCGCCTCGGCGCGGAAGAGATCAAGTACATCGTCAACCATTCCGACTCGGAGGCTTTCATCCTGGGCGAGGCCTTCGTGCAAAACGTGAAGGGTATCCAGAAGGATCTCCCGCAGGTGAAGACCTACATCTCGGTCTCTGAGAAGCCCGTTGAAGGCATGCTGCACTTCGAATCCTGGATCGCCGGCTACCCCGACAACGAACCTCTGATTCTGGTTGAAGAAGATGACCCGGCTTTCATCATGTATACCGCGGGCACCACGGGCAAGCCAAAGGGGGCCGTGCTGAGCCACAAGAATGAGGTGGTGCACTGGATGCTCATGGGTATGTTCATACGCAGCGAGCCAGGTATGGCGGAGATACTTGATCACTCTGACAATTTCAAGGCTTTTGCCGCTCCGCCCATATTCCATTTGGCAGCGTGGGCCTACTGTCAGTTCACGCTGTTCACCGGAGCCACGATCGTGCTGCCTACAGAGGTTTTCAATCCGGAATACATTATGAAGACCATCCAAGAGGAGAAGATTGCCGCCATTATCCTGGTGCCGGTCATGACCTTTTTCATCCTGCTTCTGCCCGATCTGGAAAAGTACGACACCAGCTCGCTGAAGCTGTGGGTATCCGGGGCGGCCATCCTGCCCACCGAAACCCGGAAACAGATCAACAAGCACTTCCCGAATGTGAAGCTCCTCGACCTGTTCGGACAAACGGAGATGAGCCCGGTTACTTGCGGCCTCCGCCCCTGCGAGGCCGCGGGGCACGAGGGATCAGTAGGCAAGCCCGCGCCATTCGTTGAGGTGCGCATCGTCGACGAGAACGACAACGAGGTGCCAGCGGGAGCCGTCGGCGAGGCCGTTTACCGCGGGCCAACAGTGATGCAGGAGTACTACAAGGACCCCGAGGCTACGGCCAACGCCATGCGCCATGGCTGGTTCCACTCCACCGACCTCTTCAGGTTTGACAAGGATGGATTCCTCTACGTGGTCGACCGCAAGAAGGACATGATCATCAGCGGCGGCGAGAACATCTACCCCGCCGAGGTGGAGGAGATCATCTACAGGCACCCCAAAGTGGTGGAGTGCGCCGTCATCGGAGTACATGATGACCAGTGGGGCGAGTCAGTCAAGGCTGTCGTGGTCTGCAAGAAAGGCG
>DAIQQD010000143.1:0-1926 GCA_036787015.1 Chloroflexota bacterium | reverse complement strand
CATGATGACCAGTGGGGCGAGTCAGTCAAGGCTGTCGTGGTCTGCAAGAAAGGCGAGTGCGCCACGGAAGAGGAGATCATCGAACACTGCAAGTCGCACCTGGCCAGCTACAAGAAGCCGAAGTCGGTAGACTTCGTGGATGTTCTGCCGCGCAACGCAGCGGGCAAGGTGCTCAAGACCGATCTGAGAAAGAAGTACGGTAAGTCCGTCAAATACTAGACGTTGAGATTGTGGGGCGTGCAGAGGGGCGAAGCCCCTTTGCCGGGAGTCCGAGGGTGTCCCAGAAGTGCAAACTCGAAATCCCAAATCCTAAACTCCAAGAGGTGCAGGAGAAGACTCCTGCCGGGGGTTTGGGGGTGTCCCCCAATCTCTTATTCTCCCCCCAAGAGTGGGGGCCAGGGGGTTGAAACAGAATCAAATAGCCCCAGTTTCTCTCACTGACGGCAGGGCATGATATGCCACAGACAAGGAGGACGATACCATGACCGGAATCACTTCCTACGGAGCGTACGTTCCCTTATATCGCATCAGCCGGATGACCATCTGGGGAGCCTTGGGCTGGTTGAATCCGGCGTCTCTGCTTCCCGGAGAGAAGGCGGTGGCCAACTACGATGAAGACGGGTTGACCATGGCCGTGGCCGCATCCGTCGACTGCTTGACCGGGATGGACCGCGACCAGATCGACGCCGTTTACCTGGCCACCACCACTCCACCCTACCGGGAGCGCCAGAACGCCGGCATTGTCGCCTCCGCGCTCGACCTCAGGGCAGGCGCGCGGACCTCCGACTTCACCGGCTCCACCAAGGCCGGCCTCGGCGCTCTGATTTCGGCCAGCGACGCCCTGAAGTCCGGATCAGCCAAGAACGTCCTGGTCTGCTCCGGAGACTGTCGCCTGGGCAAGCCCGGCGGCTACCTCGAGGAGATCTACGGGGATGGCGGCGCGGCCCTGCTGCTCGGGGACAGCGGGGTGATAGCCACGATCGAGGGCACCCATTCGGTAAGCTACGACTTCGTCGACCACTGGAGAACCGACGAGGACAAATACAACCGCACCTGGGAGGACCGGTGGATCAGGGATGAGGGGTATGGGAAATTCATCACTGAGTCCATCACTGGACTGATGGCCAAGTACAAGTTGAATCCCAAGGACATCGCCAAGGTAGTCTATCCCTGTCATTACATCAGGGCTCACACGGACATCGGCACGAAGATGGGGTTCACTCCGGCCCAACTGCAGGACCACATGTTCACCACCACCGGCCACACAGGAACGGCGTACCCGCTGATGATACTGGTGGGCGCGCTGGAGAGCGCCAAAGCCGGCGACAAGATCATCGTCGCCAGCTACGGAAACGGCAGCGATGCCATCTTGCTCCAGGTGACGCCAGAGATAGAGAAGGTGAGGAACAGAAGAGGCATCAAGAAGCACCTGGCAGCGAAGAAGGACCTGGGCAGCTACGAGAAGTACGCCACGTATCGGCGGATGCTCAACATCGACACCGGCGGACGGGGAGATGAGATTGCGCCCACGCAGCTATCGACGCTGTGGCGGGATCGCCGGATGGTGCTGGGCCTGGTCGGCTCCAAGTGCCGCCGCTGCGGCACGGTGCAGTACCCGCCACAGGAAATGTGCGTCAAGCCGGGCTGCGGAGCCATCAAGGAGATGGACAGCTATCGCTTCTCCCACCGGCGCGGAACGCTGTTTACCTACACGGGCGACCTGCTGGCCTTCAGTCTGAGCCCGCCGGCCATCTACGGCTTCGTCGACTTCGAAGGCGGCGGCCGGTGGCTGTTCGATCTGAACGACTGCGAACTCGAGGCGCTGCAGGTCGGGATGCCTGTGGAATTCAGCTTCCGCCGCAAGTACTACGATCAGGCCCGTGGCATACATGGCTACTTCTGGAAGGCAACACCGATACGATGCCA
>DAIQQD010000142.1:0-5673 GCA_036787015.1 Chloroflexota bacterium | reverse complement strand
CAGCCCGGAAAAGGCTGTACATGTCGACTTCTTTGTGGTAGAATCCCTGGCCAGAGGGGGCACGTTCCAATTATATCCATTCGGGGGTGTGATACGGACGAGCTTGAGCGCGCAGCAGAAGAACTCGAGAAGGCTACTAGTGAACTCGTGAAGCGGGCCGAGGAGTTGGCCAATAGGTCCGAGGAGCTGAACCGCCAACTGCTCCGACTGGCGGAGGCACTGACCAAGCCCACCATGATCAGGCCTCGCGAGGCTCCAAAGGAGCCTTCCAAGCCAGGGGACACCCCAGGAACCGGCCAGCAGCAGGACACTGGAATACTGGCTGAAGTCAAGGAGTTCCTGGATAGGCCCGGGGGTGACACGGGGCTGTCGTGGCTGGATCCCAGAGACTAGGCAACCGACGCAGTGAGTGTCGTCTTCAGCCTGTCTTGCCCACGCTGCCAGCAGGCCCAACAACCTCCAGGAAGTGCTTGACTATCCTGGCGGTGGCCCCATAGATGACGTGGTCGCGGTAGTGGTAGAAGTACTGCATTATCGGCCTGCCGTCCACCTCTAGCATCTCCTGCGCGAAATTCTTCTTGTCTCGCAGGACGGGCAGTGGCACTTCGATGATTTCGTCTACCTCCGCCGGATTGGCGATGAACGTGTGCGGGAAGGGGATCATTGCCACAAATGGCGAGATGATGAAACCGGTGGTGTAGGTGGCAATGTCGTCCAGTTCGCCAAGAACATCGGCGTCTTTCGGAGGCAGTCCGATCTCTTCCCAGGTTTCCCTCAAGGCAGTATCCAGCAGCGACTTGTCCTCAGGATGCGTCCGGCCTCCCGGGAAAGAGAACTGCCCCTTGTGATAGTTGACTGTCTCAGTTCTCTTCGTAAAGACGAGGTGGTAGTCGCCGCCTTTCTCGAAAAGCGGCAACAGAACTGCCGCCGGCACGAATCCCCTCGGGTCTTCCACCCTCTTCTGGCGCTCGGAGAGCGCTTTTCTAATGCCCTCCTTGGTCATGCCCGCCTTCTCTCGCCGAACCTCTTCTCCCACAACTCCTTGACCTTGGCCTCCACCTCGGCCAGGCTGACGTTGGTATCAATCACCACGTCTCCATGCTTCGCCTTCTCGTCCGGAGAGAGCTGAGAGGCCATCCGGGACCTAGCCTGAGCTTCCGACAACCCGGAGCGCTCGGCGCACCGCTTCAGAGCATTCTCTTCGCTGGCTTTGGCCACCCACACCTCATCCACCAAGTCCAGCCATTTCGCTTCCACCAGGAGAGGGGCCTCCAGCACGACTACCTTGGCGCCCTCCCGCTTCAACTTCTCGATCCTTTTCTGGGCCACACGATGCATGCCCGGGTGCATTATGCCATTCAGCCGCTTCAAGGCCTCAGGATCCTTGAAGACGATCTCCCCCAGCTTCTTCCGATCGATTTCGTCGCCCGTGGTCAGTATCCGTTTGCCGAAAGCATCGACGACCTGCTGCCATGTCTCGCAGTGAGGCCCGTACGCCTCATGACCGATTTCGTCGGCGTTAATGACGGCGGCACCCATTTGGGCCAGGAATTGGGCGATGGTGCTCTTGCCGCTGCAGATGCTGCCGGTAAGACCTATGACTCTCATTCCAGGCTCTGAATACATTGTCTCACGCGGTGCCACTGAGCGGCAAGCATTCACATGCGGAGGAAGCGGAGACCTCTTCATCGCACAGAGGTGTCCGGAAAGGCGAAGCCCTGACGATGTTTTGGGGGTGTCTCCCAATTCTCTTCTCCTACCCCCGGGACTGCGGGCCAGGGGGTTGAAGCAGGTCTGCAACAACAGTGCAGCAGGATGCTGCCGGGGTCTGGGGTGTCCCCAGATTCCTCTTGTCCCCCCAAGAGTGGGGGCCAAGGGGTTGAAGCAATCATGGGACACCATGTTCACATGAACTGCCAGACGACCCCGGGCCGGCGTCAGATTGCTCCCGCAATGCACAGGCAACGATGATATACTTGTTTCAAGTGAAGCCAAGACGTCTAATCCTCCGAAGGAGGCCGAAATGCCCCACGAGATCGACTACCAGGACTACCAGATGGCGCTCCAGTTCGATAAGCGGGCTTCTCGATTAGGAGCCCTGGAACCGCTGGTGAACGTGCTCATCGACGGGCTTCACCTGGGGATAGAGAGTCGCGTTCTGGATATCGGGAGCGGAACGGGGAGGCTGGGCCTTCTGCTTCATGACAAGCTCCCACAGGGTTCGGTGGTGGGAATAGACTCAGGCCGTGGCATGCTCAGACTGGCCAGAGAGAAGACGCTGCAGCGGGGCGTCGAGAACTTCTGGCTGGTGCGGGGCGAAGCCGAGTCACTTCCCTTCCAGCCACGAGTCTTCGGTTCAGTCTGCATGATGATGAGCTTCCACCATTTCGCCGACCCCGAACAAGCGACCAGAGAGATCCACCGCATACTGAAACGCCAAGGATCGTTGTCTTCCCTGGACCCTGTCCTGAATGAGCCCAGAGACAGTGAGGACAAGAGGTTGAACGAGGCGATCGAGGAGGCCTTCCAGGAGGCGCACGGACCGGACTTCCGGTTCTTCACCGTGGCTCAGTTGCAGGACCTGTACACGCAGGCCGGATTCGCAATCGAGAGTTGCCAGGTCAACGAGGTCTCCTTCGACCAGAAGGGGATCGAGGGGATCCCCATGGGCCCCCACTGGAATCAGGTCCGCGAGAACCTGTGGTTCCGCCGGGAGAAGGAGCTTCTGAAGAAGTACGAGCAGGAGTACTTCAACTTCCGCACTGAGGGGGGGCAAGTGATGGTCAAGGGGCGGGCTAGGTGGGCGATCGTCAGGGCAGTCAAGAGTTAGACACGATATGAATCGGTTGTTGCACAGATCCACACCAAGCTATCATGACCCGGCCGGCCTCATGCGCAGAGCTGACGCCTTGGTCTTCCCGGAGATCCCTCGCTCTCGAAGCACCCTGTCCGCCTCATCAATGCTGTGAGGCTTCTCCTCGTCTACAATCACCGGATCGTCCGCGCTTTCTCTCCTGCTCACCTTCGACCACACCGTAGTCGCCCGGAAACGTCCCCGGTAGTAGACCCCTTCAGGTATGCGAATGATTCTTCGCAGCATCTGCAGCACCTCCACCATCAAGAGAGCGCCTGTGCGGACACATCTGATACGTATAACGAAGAAGTCCGGCGCTTTGTTCCATATCGATCCAACCACCGACGGATTCCACGGTTGATGTTTGTCCGCCACACCATTATCATTGAAAGAGCGACAGCGATCAGGTGCGATTCGGATTATGTCTACTTCTCGAAAGACGTCCCGGAACAACACAAACTCCACGTATGTCTATGCCCATCCATTCAGCGATCCCATCCTGGATGAAAAACGTTTCACCACCTCGACGGAGCATACGCTGGAATACAAAGGCCGGAAGGTGCTCTACTGCTACGCCGAGGCCAGTGCCATCAGCTTCTGTAGCGCCTCAGGCGCCAACTACGCCGGGAACATGACCGTGAAGGGCTACGTAGTCCGCTGGAAGTACGGTGCCAACGACAAGGGTGAGGCCCTGTCAGAAGTCGAACCCATCACAGACAAGCAAGAGCAAGAGGAGATCAGCCACATCCTTTGGCCCAGCATGAACTCCAGTTCCAGAGTGTCCTTCGCCTAGAAGCCGGTGACACCTCACCGGTCGTTTGACCGAACTCGGAGTACCATTGGGAATCTTGCCTTCTTCCTAGCACCTTCCCTGAAGACAGGCAAGCTGACAGGGCTAGCGAGTGCACACCACCGCAAGCCTACTTAGACTCTATCTGAGCTATGATTGCCCCCACTCCACACAGACCACCGGCGTTCAGCATGTACCACTTGTACTTCTTGAACCGGCCCTGGAGCTGCTCGTCGATCTGCTTCTGATCGTAGTCGAGCGTGGCCAGGACCGATATCCCCATGTCCTTGGCCTGGGTACAGGCCTGGTCCACATCGTCCACGCAGAAGACTACGCCCATCAGCCCTTCACCTCGTTTCTTGATGATCTGTTCGACGTAGCTGTTCTTCCCGGCAATCGGTGCACAGAGCTCTATGCCGGCGTCCCAACTGATGACTGCCCTGACTCCGAATTGCTCAGATCCGGCGCTGACATCATGGAACGTGGCTCCCAGCAGCTTCGAGTAGGTATCGATGGCCGTATCCAGATCCTTGACGGCCACGACGACCCTGTTGACGCCCTTTGGTTTCATAGTTCCCCCTTTGTGAGATCATGGATTCCTGCTGTCTGATGCCCGGAGCGCGAAAGTGGCTCTATCAACCCTCTTGCCCCCAATCCTGGGGATAGAAGAAGGGGAATTGAGGGACACCCCCAGTTCCCCCGGCAGGAGCTTCTCCTGCACCTCTTAGTCCCTATCCCCCTCAGTTCCCCCTTGGTCAAACGGGGATTCAGCGGGGTTTCGTTGAGCCGGTGGATCCTGGATTCCCGCCTCCGCGGGAATGACATGCGAGAGAGAACACCCTCGCACACCCGGCAAAGGCGCTTCTGCTGCACCTCACCTCTTGCTGACCAGCCGCCTCATGGAATCGCCGATTCCATCCAGGTTGAGCTCGTACATAGGGAAGAGCTTGCTGATCACCGACACGGTCGGATGGTTCCAGTAGGCCCGGCCCTCCGGATTCAACCAGACGCAATGAGTGAAATGATCGGCGATCCTCTTCAGCCAGACGATGCCGGCAGTCTCGTTGCGCTGATAGTAGTAGATAGCGCCCCACCTCTCATAGAGTTCCTGCGGGGCCATCCGGGCGTCACCCACCAGCACCACCTTGTAGTCCGGCTCCAGCGTCCGCAGGAGGTAATCCGTGCTCATCTCCTCATGCCTGGCCTCGATATCCCGGTGGAGGGTCTCATAGACGCAGTTGTGGAAGTAGTAGTACTGCAGGTCCTTGAAGTGTGAGCTTGTGTGGGCCGCTGAAAAGAGCAAGCTGCACGTCTCGGCGAACGGCTCCATGGATCCGCCCACGTCCATCAACAGCAGCAGCTTCACGGCGTTCTTACGGCTCCTCATCCACTTCAGGTCGATATCGCCGGCATTCTTGGCCGTGGCATCTATGGTCCGGTCAAGGTCCAGCTCGTCCTCCGGCCCGATACGATTCAGGTGCCTCAATCGCCTAAGCGCCATCTTGATCTGGCGCACGTCCAGAGTGATGTCGCCGCGGTAGTTGCGGAACTTCCTGTCCTGGGCAATCTGAATGGCGCCCCTCCCCCTGGACTCCCCCCCCACCCTGATGCCAGCGGGGTGCTTCCCCGAATGGCCGAAGGGACTGGTGCCTCCCCGCCCGATCCAGTAGTTGCCCCCGTCATGTTGCTCCGTCTGCTCCGCCATTCTCTTTTCGAATTCCCGGAGCAGTTTCTCAAAATCCATCATGTCGAGGAGCGCCCGCTCTTCTTCAGTAAGCTCGTTCCTGTTGATCGGATCTTTTAGCCATTCCAGTATCTTCTGTGAGATGTCCGAGGGGAACTCCATTCCGGTGAAGAACTCCTGGAAGGCGACGTCGTATTGATCGAAGTACGTCTCGCTCTTGACCAGCACCGCCCTGGCCAGATAGTAGAATTCGTCCAGGTTCGTGACCAACCCCTGAGAGAGAGCCTCCATCAGGGTCATCCACTCGGTGAGGGAGACCGGGACCTTTCTCTTCCGCAGCAGGTA
>DAIQQD010000326.1:0-1605 GCA_036787015.1 Chloroflexota bacterium | reverse complement strand
TCACAGATATGGGGAATGGCATCGGCAACAGTGATGGCGGGGGCCTTCAGAAGAGTTCCTTCTCGCTGACCTCGACAGCGCGCTTGAGCTCTTCGGCCAGTTCGGGTGGCAGGCCTTCGATGTCGACGCGCAGGAAGCCACGGACGATCATGGCGGTGGCCGCGTCGCGGCCAAGCCCGCGCGACATCAGGTACTCCACTTCCTCCTCGGCAATCTTGCCCACCGCCGCCTCGTGGGACAGGTCGACGCCGGCCACTTCACCTTTGAGTTCCGGTATGGCGTGAATGGTCCCGCGCTCCGACAAGATGAGGCCGCGGCACTCCAGGTGCCCCTTGACCTCGGGCGCGCTACCGGCGATGTGGCCCCGGGATATTATCGTGCCGCCGGTGGTGATGGTGCGGGCCACTATCTCGGCCCGCGATCCTTTGGCATTCAGAAGGACCCGGGAGCCGGTGTCCAGGGTCGATCCAGGAGTCGCCACGAGAATGGTGTTGAACCTGACGATGGCATTCTCGCCGTTGCAGTGGGCCACGGGGTACATTTGCAGCGAGCGCACGGGCTTCATGCAGACGTAGTTGCTGAGAAACACTGCATCCTCTTCGAGAATGGCGCCACTGCGCGGCCGCACCTCGATTCCCGGCGCCCAGTTGTGGATCATGGTGAACGTGACCTTGGCCCCGCGCTTGATGTAGAACTCTGAGATGCCGATGTGCAACCCCGAGGCGTTCATGGGGTGAGTGGCACAGCCGGTGATGATGTGCAACTCCGAGCCCTCCTCGGCAATGATGATGTTGTGCACCTTCTGGGCCAGGTTCTTGTGGGCGATGTAGAGGCAGGCCTGGACCGGGTAGACCACTTTGGCTCCAGGCAGCGCCCTGATGAAGTAACCGTTCTGCAGGTCGATCTCCGCTTGGGCCGTGAACTTGTCCTGATCCACGCTCACTGCCTGCCACCAGTAATCCTGGAGCCAGTCGTATTTCTCCAGCGCCTTTTTGATGGCGAGTACCTCGACCCCTTCCTGGCTGGCGGAGCTATGCACTACCGACCGGTCCATCTGGAGGAAGGTGCCGGATCGCTGGCGGGCATCATCCAGCGTCATGCCCACCTTTATGAACTGCGCCTTGTCCTCTGCAGGAAGCTCTGATGGCTTCTCCCTGTATGAGTGTTCCTCTGCAGCGGATGAATACTTGGCCAGGTCTATGTCTTCGCCCAGGGCCGCCTTCTTTTCCAGGGCCTTCTCGGCCAGTTCCCGGCTCTTGCTCGATCGGACTACTTTAGACATCTGACGCATCCCTCATAGCCATTCTTCTTGATAGTGTCGAGGCACTCGTGGGCATCCCGTTCGCAGGTGACAACCCCGTTCAGCAGGACGTAGCCCTTGGAAGCATTGACATAGTCCAGGATGTGGCCGGTGTGCGTGATTATCAGGCCAGCCCGGGTCCGATTGCGCTTTTGCTCCTTCTGCAGCAGCTCGTTGATCATCTGGCCGATAAGGGCGATGTTCACCAGGTCGACGCCGGACTCGGGCTCGTCCAGCAGCACCAGGTCCGGTCTCTGGGCCAGCAGTTGCAGCAATTCCGACCGCTTGATCTCCCCGCCGGAGAA
>DAIQQD010000141.1:3616-5703 GCA_036787015.1 Chloroflexota bacterium | reverse complement strand
CGTCAGAAGAGTACGCCGGGCCTACGACCGGGAGAACGCGCTGTGCTGCGCCAACATCAAGCTGCTACTGGGGAACGGTGATCCCCGGCCCGACCAGGAGAAGAACATCCTCGACGCCAAGCAGAGCGGCGCTCAGGCCATGGTGTGTCTGTGTCCCATGTGCCTCGACGGCCTGGCGGCCGTGGCCAGCGCGCACCAACTGCCGCTCATCTTCCTGGGCGACGTCGCGCGCATGGCGCTGAGGGAGATCAGCGTGCCGGCATTGGGTTGACTCGCCGCCGAGTCTCTCCTCAGCTTACTGACATGCAGATTGTCTCTCATAAGCTTGACGCTATCACTCCCTCTCCAGTACGATTCATGCAACACCCGCAGCACAGGAGAGAGACCCGTGAAGTGCCTCAGTTGTCGTCGGAAAATGGCGGAGAGAGTGGAGGAAACCTCGAGGGGCCCGATCCACTATGACGTCTGCAAGACCTGTGGCGGCATGTGGTTCGATGCAGGCGAGATGGACGCCATGGTGCTTCAGGTATTCGACAGCGTCGAGCTCTCGTCGAGAGACAAGCTGAAGGATGTCTCGGAACCGCTAAGGAGATGCCCAAAGTGCAAGGGACAGTGGTTAGACAAGGTGTTCTTCATGGCCCACACTCAGATCCTTCTTGACTATTGCGCAAACTGCCACGGTTTCTGGCTGGACGGTGGGGAATTCAAGCGCATCAACAAGGAGCTGCAAGAGCTAAAGGAACTGAGGGATGAGGGAGACATGGGTCCCATTGGGAGATTCATTATGGCATTGGTTTGCTGCATCTTGCATACTTCGCCATAGGGTCAAGCCTCCGCAGGATTTGGAGGCGACTGGAGACCTGCACCCCGGCAATCAGTCAAACACGCCCTGCTGCATGAGGTCGATGAACTCCTCCTCTGAGAGGCCCAGAATCTGGGTGTAGACCTGGAAGTTGCCCTGACGCGTCCCCATACCCACCCCGATCGATTCCACGCATATCCTCTTACGCGCGCCGCAGAACGAATGCCGCAAATCACACAACAAGGGCGCAAGTCCTCCATGGTTTCTTCAAATTAGGGGCGTATCCTGGCGCTAGAGGCCTGAATGGGCTGAATAAGAAACAGGGGAGGTGGACTGTAGCGGAAACACTGATACACAGACCAAACGGCGATGGCATAGTGCGGACAATCCAGAGCAAGCAGTAGAGAGACTTCGTGAAGAATCCCCAGGAAAGGAGTGTTTGACAATGAGAGACCAATTGAAAGCTGCAACAAGAAGATGGTTCGTTGTTGGCGGACTTCTGATGCTCATGGCCATCATCTCGTTCGCTGCTGTCCTACAGGCAGGCGGGCAGGCACAGGCCGCTAGTCTGACCACCACGGAAAGAGACTGGCTGACCTATATGCGTGAAGAGGAGAAACTGGCCAGGGATGTATACCTGTTCCTGTATGACGAGTGGGGTTCACGCATCTTTGCCAGGATAGCTGCCAGCGAACAGACACACATGGATGCCCTGAAGACCTTGCTCGGGAAGTATGGGATTGCAGACCCGGCGGCGGGAAAGGCGCCTGGTGAATTCAGCGATCCCAAGTTCGAGATCCTGTACAACGAGCTGACGCAGCGAGGAAATGTTTCCCTGGTTGAGGCTCTGAAGGTGGGGGTGTTGATTGAGGAGATCGATATCGATGACCTCAACGCGGCGATCGCCTCGACGACACGTAGCGATATCAAGAGGGTCTATGGCAACCTTCTGCAGGGCTCGCTGAACCACCTGGATGCATTCAACTTCAATCTGGCAAAGCTGGGAGCGACCTGAACCCAAGCAAGGGACTGCGTTACAGAATCCTGAAGAAGGCGCTTCATGCCGGGGTGTGTGAAACGCCTTCTACGTTGCTGTCGGAGCTTGCAGGGTGCAGTTCGCTGGCTTCCCCAAACCACACAACAAGGTCATGGGTCCTCCATAACTTCTCCAAATCTGGGCCGTATCCTGAATCTGGAAAGCTGAAGGGAAAGGAGGTGACATGATGAACTTCAAGATGATGGCCGTTATCGCAGCAGTAGTCGCAGCGCTCTCGATACCGGTGCT
>DAIQQD010000141.1:0-3516 GCA_036787015.1 Chloroflexota bacterium | reverse complement strand
GTGCTCAGGCCGGGGACTGCACTCAGAGCCAACTGAGAGATCAGACCTGTGTCAACAGCGGCGACTGCACTGGCGACCAGTTGAGAACCAGGGACTGCGATCAGACCTGCAGTGGAGATCAGGATCAGACCAAGACTCAACAGCGTCTACACACGGGCAAGTAGTTGGAGGTCTGCGAAGAATGGGGTAGGCGGTGAACCGTCTACCCCATTTACGGTTGGGGCGTCCAGCATTATGATGTGATCAGAAGGGAGGTGGAGGCAGTCTTGTCAGCTAGAATCCTGGTAGTGGATGACGAGAGAAGAATCGTCGATATAGTCAAGGCCTATCTTGAGAGAGACGGGTACGGAGTGCTGGTGGCGTACGATGGCAAAGCGGCGCTCGACATGGCCCGCAGGGAGCACCCGGACCTGATCATACTTGACCTCATGCTCCCCGAGATCTCCGGTTGGGACGTGTGCCGCAGCCTGCGCCGGGAATCCGATGTGCCCATCATCATGCTGACCGCACGCGATGACGCTTCAGACAAGATCGTGGGCTTGGAGCTGGGAGCGGACGACTACGTCGTCAAGCCGTTCGATCCCAAGGAACTGGTTTCCAGAGTGAAGGCGGTGCTTAGACGCTACCACGCCGGGACGCAACCACTCAGAACCCTGGGGATCGGCGATCTATCTATGGATGTGGAAAAGCGATCAGTACGACACGGCGACCGGGATGTCGAACTGACGGCCACGGAGTTCGACCTGCTCAGGGCTCTGATGGAGAGTCCGGGACGTGTCTTCAGCCGGATGCAGTTGCTGGACCGCGTCCAGGGAGAGGCGTATGAGGGCTACGAACGCACGATCGACAGCCATGTGAAGAACCTGCGCAAGAAGATAGAGCCGGACCCCGAGCATCCAAGATACGTGATCACGGTCTATGGAGTCGGCTACAAGCTGGGTGAAGGCAAGAATGCGTAGTCTGAACTGGAAGCTGGCCGGCGCGCTGCTGCTGGTGGTGGCAGTCTCGATAGGGCTGATGGCATACCTCGTCAACGTCAGCACATCGAACGAGTTCCAACAATACAACTCGCAGAGAAACCAGGGGTACGCGGAGGAGGTGGCCGGCGTGCTGGGCAGCTTCTATGAACGGGACCAGAGCTGGACGGAGGTAAGCGAGCTGCTCCCTAACCTCTTGAGATCGACCGGTGATCGACTGGTGGTGGCCGACAGCGACGGGCTGGTAGTCGGTGATACCGGCAACGATTGGGTGGGAGAGACGGCCACTGATGTCGGCCTGACAGGAGGGACCGCCATCGCAGCATCCGGAGACGATGTGGGTGATGTCTATCTGTTCTCCACATTCACCCGCGGTGGTCCGGGCTACGGGCACGGAGCGGCCTCACAGCAGTCAACGGTGTCGAATGAGCAGAACTTCCTGGACCGGGTCAACATGTGGCTGGCTATCGTGGCCATCATAACGGCGGTGGTCGCCTTGGCCTTGGGTGGAATCCTGATGTGGCAGATAACGCGCCCCGTCAAGTCACTGGTCACGGGCGCCAGGCAAGTGGCTGATGGCAATCTGGCGTACCGGGTTGACATCAAGTCGAAGGATGAACTGGGAGACCTTGGCCGGTCTTTCAACACCATGGCGGCGAACCTGGAGGAGGCGGAGATCGACCGGCGGCGGATGATAGCCGATATTACTCATGAATTGCGCACACCGGTGACGATTATTGACGGGACTGTGGATGGCATTCAGGACGGTGTGTTTCCAGCCGACAAGGAACACCTGGATGCCATCAAGGAGCAGACGGCTCTCCTGACACGGCTCACAGCCGACCTGAGGGATTTGTCTCTGGCTGATTCGGGTCAACTCAAGCTGCAGTTGGCGGCTACTGATATGGTGGATCTGGTCCGGCGCAAGATATCGACTTTCGCTGTACCGGCCCGGGAGAAGGGCATCGATCTGGTTTCTGAACTCCCTGAAGAAGCACTGAAGATCGAAGTGGACCCGGGCAGAATCGAGCAGGTGCTGGGGAACCTCATGACGAATGCCATCCGTCACACTTCAGCCAGCGGCAAGATCACGGTCTCCGCCCGTTTGATCGACCGTGATGCGGTTCACGGCATCGAGGCTCCGAACCTGGTGCTTTCGGTGGCGGACACCGGTGAAGGGATCAGCCGCGAGCACCTTCCTCATGTCTTCGACCGCTTCTACCGTGTAGAAGAGTCGCGCAGCCGCGGTGAGGGGGGCGCGGGGTTGGGACTGGCCATCGTGAAGCAGATGTCAGAGGCACACGGCGGCAAGGTCTGGGCCGAGAGTGAACTTGGCAAGGGCAGCACATTCCACGTTGCATTGCCCATGAAGAAACACGGCCATTGATCGAGATTCACTGAGCATCAGCCCGTCCTAGTGGGTCCATCGGCGTCACTCAAACACGCCCTGCTGCATGAGGTCGATGAACTCCTCCTCTGAGAGACCCAGAATCTGGGTGTACACCTGGAGGTTGTCCTGGCCCAGCACCGGGGCAGCCTTGTCCAACTTTGCCGGCGTCTGTGACAGGATGGAACCCATGCCATCGTAGGTGGAGTCGCCGATCTCCTCGTGCCTGAGCGTCCAGAAGTGGTGCCGCGCCGCCAGTTGCGGATCGCGGTGCAGGTCCTCGGCCTTCTCCAGTATTCCCGCCGAGATCCCGGCCTCCTGCAACAGCCTCATCACTTCTTCGGCAGTGCGGTTGACGGTCCACTGCTCCACCAGGCTGTTCAACTCGTCTTCGTTCCTCTTCCGGCCGGCGAGTGTGGCGAACCTGGGATATCCGCCCCAGGCGGGATGGCCCATCACGCGCCGCAGCGCCATCCACTCCTCTTCCCTGAAGACGGCGATGGCGCACCAGCGGTCCTCGCCCTGGCAGCGATAGGCCCCGTGGGGAGCAGCGGCAGGGTGGCGGTTGCCGTTTCGGTTGAGCACCCGCCCGTTGGCGGCGCAGTCCAGCAAGGGCGGGATGAGGAACTGCAGCCCGGCCTCAGACTGGGCCAGGTCGATGTACTGGCCCTTTCCTGTCTTCTGTCTTTGCGCCAGCGCCGCCATGATGCTGGCGGCGCCGAAGCGGCCGGCGATGCTGTCGGTGTACGCCCCGTAAAGCAGTGCCGGGTCGCGGTCAGGCCAGCCGGTGAGGTTGATGAACCCGGAGAGCGCCGCCAAGTGCAGACCCACCGCCGGCAGCCGGGCCTGCGGTCCCGTTTGGCCCTTCGAGCTGAGGCTGATCATGATGATCTCCGGCTTCATCTGCTTTATGTCGTCATAACCCAAGCCCAGGCCATTCATTATGCCGGGGCTGAAGCTTTCGGCCACGATGTCGGACCACATAATGATCTTGCGCGCGATCTCACGGCCTTTGGGATGCCGCATGTTGAGCGTGACGCCCAGCTTGTTGCTGTTGTAGTTGTGGAAATAGCCGCCGCGGTTGACACCGGGGATGTTGTCTTTGTAGGGAGGATAGGGCCTGACTCCATCGAGGACCTTGCTGCTCTCCAC
>DAIQQD010000140.1:4055-5714 GCA_036787015.1 Chloroflexota bacterium | reverse complement strand
GTGTGATATAGTATGATAGTCACGGCGATTCTGCGGTAGGTGAAATCAGATGGCAGACCAAGACGACTACACCGCACTCGACAAGCCAGAGATGGTCCGGTTCGTCTTCTATCCAAGGCAATGGCACACCAATCCGCCCAAGAATGCCACCGACTACGTCGTCCCCGTGGGCAGCGATGTCTCCATCACCTGCCGCTTCTACGTCAAGGACGCCGAGTTGCCGACGATCCTGTACTTCCATGGCAATGGCGAGGTGGTCGCCGACCATGACTCTCTGGCCCCTCTGTACAACCAGCGGAACATCAACCTCTTCGTGGCCGACTACCGGGGTTATGGCGCCAGCACCGGCTCGCCCAACTTCAGCAGCATGGTGGAGGATGCCCATCCCATTTTCGACGCGTTCCTTGGTGTGCTGAGTGACGGTGGCTTCACCGGCAAGGTCTTCGTCATGGGCCGTTCTCTGGGCAGCGTGTCCGCCATCGAATTGGCATCAACCTATCCGGACCAGATCTATGGCCTGATCCTCGAAAGCGCTTTTGCCAGCACGGTCCGGCTGATGACGCGGCTGGGCTTCCCCCAGGAGTACTTGGGCATCCAGGATCCCGGCTTCCCTAACCTGACCAAGATTCGCACCATCACCATGCCGACCCTCGTCATCCACGGTGAACGCGACAGCCTCATCCCCTTGGAAGAGGGCCGGGACCTATACGACAACGCAGGGGCGCAGAGCAAGCGCATACTGGTCATCCCCGATGGCGATCACAACACACTGCTGATGGAGGGGATGGCAGAGTACTTCAAGGCCATCGAGGAGCTTGTTGTCGCCGTGTGACCGTGACGCCGCGCCACTAGCGTTTTGCCAGCATTGATTTCGCCCTTGCCAACGTGCCAAGCCCTCTTTCGCTCTTGGCTGTTCTTCTTGCATCCGAGCCAGACCACACCCTTAAGTTGCCCCGCGGTGGTATAATGTCTTAGATGATCATGACGTCAACATAACGATCTTCGATTTCTCTTTTTGGGCAAGGAGGAGAGATGACCGGATCGGGTGCGGTAGATGACAAAGCGATTTTGAGACATCACAAGGCCAGCCCTCTGTGCTGGGCTGCCAGGCTGCTGGCATCAGGCTACGGGCTCCTGATAGCGTTGTATGCGCTCGGTGCGTTTATAGTGACGCTGATCGGCCATGTGTCTCGTGGTGGGAACACCGAGTTCATGCTTGGCCTCCTCTTTGTGTTGCCCTGGTTCATTCCCTTGGCGCTCGCAGTCATTGCCTGGCGGTGGCACCTTGTCGGAGGAACACTGATAACTGCTGGGAGTGCGGGCCTCTACCTCTTCTTCGCCCACTCGGGCAACATGCAGTGGGGCATCCATCTGTACCTGCTTCCCCTGCTGGCAGGCGGCATTTTGCATCTGCTAGCCTGGCACATGGAGAAGAGGACTCGCCAGTTGCCGCAGCTGGCGTAGGCCAAGCAAGAGGTTCAACTTCCCTTAAGCTTGGCCGCATACTTCTCGCGGAACTTGGCCAACTTGGGCGCAATCACCACCTGGCAGTCCAGCGGCCCATTGGATCGTGGTGGGTTGAGCTGCTGTGTCAACCCACCCTACCCAAGGTTAGACAGCCGAAGCAGGTCCGGCTTCACGGCTCTCTGAGCTTGGCCG
>DAIQQD010000140.1:0-3955 GCA_036787015.1 Chloroflexota bacterium | reverse complement strand
CCCAAGGTTAGACAGCCGAAGCAGGTCCGGCTTCACGGCTCTCTGAGCTTGGCCGCGAACTTCTGGCGGAACTTGTCCAGCTTGGGCGCAATCACCACCTGGCAGTCCAGCGGCCCATTGGATCGTGGTGGGTTGAGCTGCTGTGTCAACCCACCCTACCCAAGGTTAGACAGCCGAAGCAGGTCCGGCTTCACGGCTCTCTGAGCTTGGCCGTATACTTCTGGCGGAATTTGTCCATTCTTGGCGCAATCACCACCTGGCAGTAGCCCTGTTCGGGGTTCCGCCGATAGTACTGGTGATGGTACTCCTCAGCCGGATAGAACTCGGTCAATGGCTTCACTTCAGTTACGATCGGCTGGGCCCACACGCCTGAAGCTGTCAGCTCCCCGATCATGCTCTCGGCCGCTTGCTTCTGTTCCGGGGTGTGATAGAAGATGGCCGAGCGGTACTGGGTGCCGTAGTCGGCCCCCTGGTAGTTGAGCGTCGTGGGATCGTGAATGGAAAAGAAGACCTCCAACAGATCGCGGAAGGAGATCACACCTGGGTCGAAAGTGATCTGGATTGCCTCGGCGTGGCCGGTGGTTCCCGTGCACACGTCACGGTAGGAGGGATTGGGTGCCTGTCCTCCGGTGTAGCCAGGGATCACGCTCACCACCCCCTGCAATCGCTCAAAAGCAGCCTCCAGACACCAGAAGCAGCCCCCAGCTAGAGTGGCGGTTTCCGTTCTTTTATCCATGGCTTGATTATGGCCTCGGCCTGGGCCGTCTAATGTGACCTGCGTCTCAGGGTTGCAGCAGACAGAGCAGACCGTTGGTTGCGGGGCGCGCCGCTCAGGCCAGTTCGCGCGGAAAAGCTACCACCTCGTCGATCGAAGCGGCATCGCAGAGCAGCATGACCAGGCGGTCCACACCCAGCGCAATGCCCCCGCAGGCAGGCAGGTCGGCCATGGCTTTGAGGAACCTTCGGGGCATCGGCCGGTGGCCCTCGCCGTCTCCGGTCTCCTCGATGACCTTCCGAAAGCGCTTCTCCAGTTCGGCGGCG
Organism: Chloroflexota bacterium; assembly: GCA_036787015.1. Taxonomy (GTDB): domain Bacteria; phylum Chloroflexota; class Dehalococcoidia; order UBA2247; family RBG-13-53-26; genus JAFGCL01. The sequence goes on along the minus strand of DAIQQD010000140.1, from coordinate 2,914 downwards.
TCGGTCAGCTCCGTGTAGGCATTGGCCAGTTCCAGCCCGCCGATGAACACCTCGGCCCGCTCGGCCACCTTCCGGTCACCCGGCTTGAGCCGGGCCATGGAGGCGTTGGCGGCCGGGTAGTCCATCAGCACAGTCGGCCTGTTATTCGAGAAACCCGGCATCACCTTGTCCACCAGGTCCAGGTCGAAGCGCTCCGGGTCGAGCCGGAGCACCGGGTCCCAGTCAGCGGACTTGCGGAAGGCCTTGCTCACAGTAGTCCGGGGCCAAGGCCGGGCCAGGTCGATGTCCTGGCCCTGGTAGCTGATGGTCGTGCCCGGACCGAGGTCGCCGGCCACGGCCTGCACCAGTCTCTCAGTGTCGTCGATGATCTGCTGGTAGTCGGCATCGACGCGATACCATTCGAGCATGGCGAACTCGGGGTTGTGCAGTTGCCCTCTCTCGCCCTTGCGGAAGCAGTGGGTGATCTGGAATACACTCCCGTACCCGGCAGCCAGCAGCCGCTTCATGTGCATCTCGGGAGAAGTGGACAGGAACCAGCCGTTGACCGTGAAGGGCGCAATGAACTGCTCTGGGGCGGCCTGAGGCACCAACAGGGGAGTCTCTACTTCAAGGAAGCCTTCCTTCTTGAAGAAGGCGCGGATGCCGTCCAGGATGATGGCGCGGCGTTCGAGGTTGGCCTTGATCTGCTTGAGCCGCAAGGTCTCTGACCGGCTCATGGCCTACTTCTTGGTGACACGTTCCACATAGGTGCCGGTGCGCGTGTCGATTTTCAGAGTGTCTCCCTCTTTGACAAAGGTGGGCACGTTCACGGTAGCGCCGGTTTCCACCCTGACCGCCTTCATCTGGGCAGTGACAGTGTCGGTCCTGGTGGAGACGGCGCTTTCTACCACCTTCAGTTCCACGAACTTGGGCAGGTCAACGCCGATGATCCGGGTGCCCATCATGACGGCGGACACTATCATGCTCTCCTTCAGGAATTGGGCCTTGTTGCCGAGCAGGTCCTTGCTCACCGGGTGCTGCTCGTAGCTTTCGGTATCCATGAAGACGCGGTGGTCGCCTTCCTCGTAGAGATACTGCATGTCGTGGGCCACGATGCTGACCTCTTCCACCCTGTCGCCGGAGTGGTAAGTGATTTCTTTGGCGACGCCATCGAACAGGTTGCGCATCCTTATGCGGTAGATGGCGCGCCCCTTCCCGGGCTTCACGAAGTTGACATCCTCCACAGCAAAGGGGACGCCATCGATCAGGAGCTTCGTGTTTCGATTGACTTCCGAGATTTCTATCGACATGGCCGGTGTACTCCTTACCCTCTAGCGATCAGCACCCGCTCCGCCTGCCGGAGCCTGGACATAGCGACCCATTATCTATACTTTGACGTGCCTCTTCCAGTCCGCCACAGACTGGAAGAGCATCGCCCAGTCAACGCCGCCAGTCTTCTCCTCGCAGACTCGCTCGGGATGCGGCATTATCCCCAGGACGTTGCCTCTCTTGTTGGTGATGCCGGCGATGTTGTGGAGGGAACCGTTGGGGTTGGCTTCCTGGGTGATCTCGCCCTTTGGACTACAGTAGCGGAAGGCGACCTGCCCGTTATCCTCCAACTCCCGGAGGGTGTCCTCATCGGCGTAGTAGTTGCCTTCGTGGTGCGAAATGGGAATCTGCAGCACCTGTCCCTTTTGGCACTGGCAGGTGAAGGGTATCGACGTGGTCTCCACGCGGAGGTGAACCGGCTGGGAGCGGGACTCCAGGTGGTTGTTGGTCATGAGACAGCCAGGTAGTAATCCGGACTCGCACAACATCTGGAATCCGTTGCATATCCCGAACACCAGCCCCCCGCGGCGGGCGAACCGCTCCACTTCGGCCATTATCGGCGCGAGACAGGGGATGACACCGGCGCGCAGGTAGTCGCCGAAAGCTGAACCACCGGGAAGGATGACGCAGTCATAGCCGGCGAGGCTGGTCTCGCGGTGCCAGATGTAGCTCACCGACTGGGCAATGGTCTTGTCCAGCGTATAATGGCAGTCTATGTCGCTCCAGGTACCGGGGAAGACGATTACGCCGAACTTCAACTCAATGCTCTACAGACTGTGTAGACTGCGGCAACTGCGTTTCGTACCCAGTTCTCTTAAGTCGTTGATACAAGGAGCGAATTGCCAGAACCAACCAGCTAGCCAGCGAGCAACTCCGTCACCACAGCGTTAATCTCAGCACCCGGGGCCTTTCCCTTCAGTTGCGGCATGAGTTTGGACATGACCTTGCCCTTCTCACCGGGGCCGTGGGCACCGACCTCCTCTATGACTTTGCGGGCAATGGCCAAGATCTCGTCCCGGGACATCTGCTGTGGAAGGTATTCCAGAAGAACGGCCAACTCGGCCTCTTCCTTGGCCGTCAGATCAGGGCGATTGCCTTTGCGGAAGGCATCAATGCTTTCCCGATGCTGTTTCGCTTGCTTGTTCATGACGGCAAGGACGTCGCCGTCATCCATCGGAGCGCCCTTGGCGATCTGGGCGTTGTTGATGTTGGAGATAAGCAGACGTATAGTGGAAAGGCGGGTCTTGTCCCCTCTCCGAAGGGATTGGTTGAGGTCTTCTCTCAACCTGTCTATCAGCGCCATTCTAGTCTCTTGACAGGCCAGCGCTCCTCGGGCCCCTGCCGCTCTTGCGCTTCTTGGTCGCTTCCTTCTTCTTGCGTTTTACGCTCGGCTTCTCATAGGATCCACGCCGCCTGATCTCAGCGAGAACGCCTTCCTGCTGCACTTTCCGGTTGAACCGGCGCAGCATGCTGTCAAAGCTTTCACTGTCACCAAGGCTTACATCAGCCACAAATCATCCCCCCCTCCCGGTCGGGTTTCGTTTCTGGAAATGGACGCACGTTATGTATTGTATCTTTTGGGATGGTGGACGTCAACCGAAACAGG
>DAIQQD010000325.1:0-1622 GCA_036787015.1 Chloroflexota bacterium | reverse complement strand
ATGTTCTCCAGGCCGATCATCTTCATGTTGGGGCATACGGCCTGCTCGGAGACCGGAATGAACATCTTGCCCGGGTTCTCTTTCCTCAGCCGGTAGATGATGCCCATCTCAGTGGCGACCACTATCTGGATGGCCTTGGTGTTCTTGCAGTGCCGGATCATGCCGCCCGTGCTCAGCACGAAATCGGCCATCGCGCTCACCTCGGACCGACATTCCGGGTGTGCCAGGATCTCGGCTTGCGGGTAGGCCTTCCTCATTCTCTCAATATCCGCCGCCTGGATGCGTGCATGAGTAGGACAATACCCCGGCCACAGGATCATCGGCTTTCCGGTCTTGTTGGATACGTACTGCCCCAGGTACTGGTCAGGCACAAAGATGATCTCCTTCGCCTCCAGTTTCTGCGCCAACTGCACCGCGTTGGCCGACGTGCAGCAGATGTCTGACTCCGCCTTGACCTCTGCTGTCGTGTTGACATAACACATGACCAAGGCGCCGGGATGCTGCTTCTTCAGATCACGCAGGCCCTGGGCCGTGATCATGTTCGCCATAGGGCAGCCCGCCTCCAACACCGGCAGCAGAACCTTCTTGTCAGGACAGAGAATGGAAGCCGTCTCCGCCATGAAATGCACCCCGCAGAAGACGATGACGCTGGCGCTGGTCTTGGCCGCGTTCTGGCTGAGTTCCAGAGAATCACCCACAAAGTCCGCGATGTCCTGGACCTCACCCAGTTGGTAGTTGTGCACCAGGATGATCGCATTCCTCCGCTTCTTCAGATCCAGGATTTTGTCTCTCAGATCCGAGCGGCTATCCTTCATCGGTGACTATCCTCCAGTCTCCCGAGTAGATGTTCAGCCTCTTGCCCCGCACCATTCCCACCACCGTCATGCCCATGTCGTTGGCCATGCGTACCGCAACGTTGGTCGGCGAGGCCACGGATATGACCACCGGGAAGCCTCTACGGGCCGCCTTGAGCAGCATCTCCGACGAGATCCGGCCGCTGAATATCAGCCCGTGGTTGTCGGCCGGCACGTCCATGAGTATGCACCGACCGATGATCTTGTCTATGGCATTGTGCCGCCCTATGTCATCAGCAAACATCAGTATCTTCCGAGAGTCGCAAAGAGCAGCGCTGTGGACTCCACGGGTCACCTTGTGCAGTTCCGAGCCGTGCTGAAAGTCCCCGACCAGACCCAGGACATCACTGGCCAGCATCTGGAACCGCGAATCGATCTTCATGCCCGCCTGCGCATCGGCCAGGCTGTAGAACGATGCCCCTCTCCCACAGCCAGAGGTGATCAGACGCTTGCTCAGCACGCCGGCGTCGGCCCCTTTGCCTTCCCTGGTCTCAACCCACGCGATACCCTTCCGGTCATCCACCACCGCCTTCTTGATCTCTTCCTTGCTCTTCAAGAACCCTTCGGAAAAGAGGTAGCCGATCGCCAGATGCTTCAGGTCCATGGGCGAGCACAGTATGGTGACCAGTTCCTGGTTATCGAGAACAATGGTCAGCGGGGCCTCTTTGACCACCGAGTCTTCCACATCGCTGCGGACGTTCTCGGTGATCCGCACAACCCGGAGCTTCTCCGCGCCCGTCATCGTTTCCATGACATCCATGGCCGCTA
>DAIQQD010000015.1:0-19191 GCA_036787015.1 Chloroflexota bacterium | reverse complement strand
GGTGGACGGAGGGATTCGAACCCTCGATCTCCAGGGCCACAACCTGGCGCCTTAAACCTCTGGGCTACGCCCACCACGGTGAGGCCATTCTAGCATCTGAAGAAGACGAAGATCAAGGTGAAACAGGTGTCGCGGGAACGGGTTGGCGCTGTCATTGCTGCCGCTGGCGGCAGCCGGCGCATGGACGGAATCGACAAGATCTTCGCTGCTCTTGCCGGCAAACCCCTTCTTTGGCATGTGCTGCATGTCTTTCAGGGGTGCGACGCCGTGGACCAGATGGCAGTCGTGCTCGGGGAAGCCAGTGTCGAGCGGGGGTTGAGGCTGGTGGAAGAAAGCGGGTTCTCCAAGGTGACGGCGGTGTGCGCTGGTGGCCAGCGGCGTCAGGACTCTGTGGCTGAAGGGCTGGGGAGGCTGGAGGGTTGTGATTGGGTAGTGATCCATGACGGAGCGCGGCCCTGCGTCACCGTCGAGCTCATTGAGCGGGGGTTGGGAGAAGCTCAGCAAACCGGCGCCGCAGTTGCGGCGGTGCCTTTGAAGGAGACGGTCAAGGTGGTGGACGCTGAAGGGGAGATTGAGAACACGCCTCGGAGAGAGAGCCTCTGGGCTGCCCAGACGCCACAGGTATTCCGGTTTGATCTGATTGCCGGGGCGCATCGAATGGTGAGGCATGAGGTAACGGACGATGCCTCGCTGGTGGAGACACTGGGGTACAAGGTCAGGGTCTACATGGGCCTCTATGATAATATAAAGGTAACCACACCGGAGGACCTTGCGCTGGCAGAGACCATCATAAGGATGAGGGATGAGGGTAGGCGTCGGCTATGACGTTCACCCGCTGGTGAGCGGGAGGCGGCTGATCTTAGGAGGGGTGGATATCCCTTTTGAGAAGGGACTGGATGGTCACAGCGACGCCGACGTGCTGGTTCACGCCATTATCGATGCGCTCTTGGGGGCGACGGGTCTGGGGGATATCGGCGTACACTTTCCTTCGTCCGATCCGCGCTACAAGGATATCTCCAGCGTTTCGCTGCTTCGGCAGGTTGTCTCCAGGCTACGGGCTGAGGGGTGGCTGGTGTGCAACGTCGACGCCAGCATCGTAGCTGAGCGGCCTAGGCTGACGCCGTTCATCTCAGAGATGCGCAGGATCATCGGTGAAGCCCTGGGGATCGATGTTGATCTGGTGGGCGTGAAGAGCACTACCTCGAAGGGGCTGGGCTTCCTGGGAAAGGGCGAGGGAATAGCGGTGCATGCGGTGGCCATGGTGGAGAAGGCCGGCGAGGATCGACGGTCCCCGGCTCGCTAGCGGCGGCTTGACGAGTTGCTCCGGACTGTAGCGCCAAAGGAGACACAGTGAAGGTATACAACACGCTTTCGGCTCAGGAAGAAGAGTTTGTACCGCAGGGCGACGTGGTGAAGATGTACGTCTGCGGAGTGACGCCTTATGCAGAGAGCCACCTTGGCCATGCCATGAGCTACATTGTCTTTGACATGGTCCGGCGCTATCTGGAGTTCAAGGGATACAAGGTGAAGCATGTGCAGAACTTCACTGATATCGATGACAAGATCATCAACCGGGCGCAGCAGGCACGCATTACTCCCGGTGAGCTGGCCGAAAAGTTCATCGCCCAGTACTTCGCGGACATGGATCGGCTCAACGTCCGGAGGGCTGACGTCTATCCCAGAGCGACGGAGGAAGTTCCCAAGATCATCGAAGTGGTCAAGGGACTCATGGGCAAGGGGCATGCTTACGCATCCGGTGGAGACGTCTATTTCAGGGTGAAGAGCGACGCGGATTATGGCAAGCTCAGCCACCAGAGTCTGGACGCTCTTCAGTCCGGGGCCCGGGTGGAGGTGGGGGTGGACAAGGAGCACCCGCTGGACTTTGCCCTTTGGAAGGCGGCCAAGCCGGGCGAGCCCTGCTGGGAGAGCCCGTGGGGCAAAGGACGGCCAGGCTGGCATATCGAATGCAGCGCCATGTCGATGAGGTACCTGGGGGAGACCCTGGATATCCACGGTGGCGGGCAGGATCTCATCTTCCCGCATCACGAGAACGAGATTGCCCAGTCGGAGGGTTTTACCGGCGTGACCCCGTTCGTGAAGTACTGGATGCACAACGGATTCGTGCAATTGGGTGGGGAGAAGATGAGCAAGTCTCTGGGAATATTCGTGACGCTGAAGCAGGCCCTGGACCGCTTCAGCCCCGATGCCCTCAGGCTGTTCATTCTGAGTTCCCACTACCGCAGCCCGATCAACTTCAGCGAGGAGGGAGTAGCGGCGGCAGAGAAGGGAATGGAGCGGCTGAGGCAGGCGGCCTGCGCGGATTCCCAGCGCGGGGCAGGAGACTCGTCGGGAGCTCTTGACGCAGAGGCTTACCGGCAGAGGTTCGTTGAGGCCATGGATCACGATTTCAACTCCCCACAGGCTCTGGCGGCACTATTCGATCTAGCTAGGGAAATCAACCGCACCATGGATCAAGGTGGTGATCCGCAAGAGGCCCGGCGGACATTGCGCGAGTTGTCTGGCGTCCTGGGATTCTCCTTTGAAGGACCGGAAATCGACCTGGCTGCCAAGCCCTTCATCGATCTGCTCGTCTCACTTCGCACCGAACTCCGAACAGAGAAACACTGGCAGATGGCCGACAGAGTTCGAACATCGCTGAAGGACCTGGGAGTGGTCCTGGAGGACACGCCCCAAGGCACCGTCTGGAAGCAAGAAAAGCAGTCCAAATGAGCCGTGTCTACTGAGAGCAGTTCCACTGATACTCGGGAAATCGGTTCTTAAAATCTTCTTTAACCGTTTGGGATACCAAATAGCTTGACAACAATCATATGTGATGTTACAATTCCATAACGTCGGATTCGACATCACGGGAGACAACCCTGGCTGATAGGGAGTCGGCCAGGGGTTAAGGAGGAGACAGGTGCACAATTGGGAGACAAAGGACCCATATTTGACGGCCTGGGTGAGGCTGCGCCAAGCTTCTGACGCTGCGCTCCGGGCGACGGAGATCGAGCTCGGCAAGCGACAGACCACTCTGGCCCAGATGGACGTGCTGCTTATCCTGAGCATGAGCAAGGTCCCTCTGAGCCCGGGCGAGATTTCGGCATATGTGTTTCGAGAGAAGCACAGCGTTTCGGCCCTGTTGTCGCGCATGCAGAGAGCCGGATACGTGAAGAAGGTCAGAAGCAAGAAAGACCAGAGAGTGGTCAAGATCCAGATCCAGCCGAAGGGCAGAGAGCTTCTCAATCAGTCCGTTGCTGTCATCATCGGCTACGCCAGGGACCTGTTGAAGACGCGTTTCTCGGAGAAAGAGATAAGGCAACTCGACAAGTTCATGAAGGCTTTGCGGGACCTGGCGCTGCGAGAGTTGGGCACAGACGCAAAGAAGGTTCCAGCCACCATCGAGTGGGACCCTGAGCCCCTCGGCCAATGGCGGGGCATCGTCAAACAGTACCACGCTGGTGGGGGCGGCGTTCGCAAGGTGGCAGCGGCGGCGAAATCCAAGTAGACACAGGCCGAGGCGCACATCCTGCGGTAGAGACCATGCTTCTTTCAGGGGAGGGTCGATAAGACCCTCCCTCCGGGCGAGCCGTGGTGATCAGAGCTTCTGCCGCTTCGTGCCGATGTGAATCGCGACAACGCCCCAGGTGAGAAAGCGGAAGCGGACTCGTTCCAGGCCGGCTCTCTCCATTACGGCCTTGAGCTCTTCTGCACTCGGAAACTCCATGATGGAGCGTGGCAGATAGAGGTAGGCCTCCTTGTCACCTGATATCAACCACCCCACGATGGGCAGCACGCGCAGCAGGTAGAGCCGGTGCAGACTCCGCATGATCGGGCGCCGAGGCCGCGAGAATTCCAGGCAAACAACGCTTCCTCCAGGCTTCATGACCCTACTCATCTCTCGCAGCGTCTTCTCCATGTCGGGGACGTTCCGCAGGGCGAAGCCGATAGTGGCACCGTCAAAACAGTTGTCAGGGAAAGGCAAGCTTTCGGATGTCGCCAATACCAGGGTGGTGCTGTCTATCTGCATCCGGGCCTTCCGGAGCATCGGTTCACAGAAGTCTATCCCCACCACCCTACTGCGTGCCCCGACCGCCCTCTCCAGTTCCCGGGCCAGCTTGCCTGTTCCGGTGGCCACGTCAAGGACAGCTTCAGGCCCTTTCATCCCCAGTTCAGAGACGGTGGATCGGCGCCAGCGCCGATCCTGATTGAAGCTCAGCAAGGTATTGAGGAGGTCGTAGCGTTCAGCAATGGCCGTGAAGGCCCGGTGAACGTAGATGGCTTTGTCGCTCATGCGCGCTGGACGCCCCCGGCGCTGTGTTGACTGCACATCCGAGTGCACAGAATGCACACTCTGCACATAGATGCCATCCGCCCGGCTAACCTCTGTTGCGTCCAGCCCGGCGGCGGGTGACCTGCAATTCATCGCCCAACTTGATCCCGAGCAGACGCGCGGCATTGCCGCCCTTCAGAGCTATCTCCAGCCGACCACTGCTGCCTATGAGGGCCAGCAAGTCCCGGCTCTGCTCATAGGAGTGGCTCAACGAATCGATCTGGTGCCCGGCCACTTGAATGGAATATCCGCGCGATGGCAGGTCTTGGCTGGTGATATCCGTGATCAGATTGCCGAAGTGGTCGATGTGCAGAATGTGGCCGATGAGGTTTCCGGTGGCGTCAGTCTGTGGCCGGGGTGGTGGGAAAACACTGACGGAGGTGATGGCCTGCCCCAGCTCGTTGAGCGGTATGCCAAGAGATACATGGGCTGCCACCGGAGCGAAGACGTCTCGGCCGTGGAAGGTGGGACTGACGGGGTGATGCCAATATTTGGAGTTGGTGATCTCGAACGCCTGGAGTTCTGGGGGGAGCTTCATCAGGGTTGGCCTGGAGATGCGCTTGCTGATGGAAGCCTGGATGACATAACTCAAGACGCCATTGTCTGGCGCCACGAATATGGCATTGTCGGTCTCCAGAATGATCGCCCGGCGCGGACCCCCGACCCCGGGATCGACGACGACCAAGTGGACGGCGTCTTGTGGGAAATAGGAGAAGGCGGTGCTGAGGACAAAAGCCCCCTGCCGGATGTCCTGGGGCTCGATGGAATGACAGATATCGACGATTGTGGCGCCCGGGTTTATTCCAAGGATCACGCCCTTCATGGCGGCAACATAGCCATCGTCCAGGCCAAAATCGGTGGTGAGAGTGATGAGAGCTTCCGAGGATGTCGGGATCGGGGGAACTAGTCCTTCCATCTGGCCCCTAGTATTGCTGGGGTGATGAACGCGGCCACCCACAGATCAGTCTGACCAGTTTACCGCTGCCCAGGCGGTGAATATGGCCAAGGCTACGAACACCACCACCAGGACGATGGTGAACTGAAACAGCGTCTTCTCGAGTCCCCGGCGAGTGCGAAAGGTGGTATCAGCTTGGCCGAAGATGCCGCCCAAACCGCCGCCCTTCACCTGAAGCAACAACACGATGATCATCACCACGGAGATGATGATCATGGCTATGTAGAGATATGTCTGCACTAGCCCGCGCTAAGCTCCTTTCGAATCATCTCGCTCACTGACTTGGGGTTGGCCCTTCCCCGGGTGGCTTTCATAACCTGGCCAACGAGGAATGTCAGCGCCTGCTCTTTGCCTGCCTTGAAGTCTACCACTGCCTGCCCGTTGGATGCAATTGCGTCCCTCACCGCAGCTTCGATGGCCGAGGCATCGCCGATCTGGGTGAGGCCGAGCCGGGTGGCTATCTCCTTGGGCCGCTGGCCGGTCTGAAACATCTCCTCGAACACCTTCTTGGCTGCCGGACCGGTGACGGTTCCGTCGTCGGCCATGCTGACAAGCTCCGCCAAGCGGCCAGGCGTGACCTTGGACTGATGGATCTCGATGCCGGCGGAGTTCAGCCAGCGGGCGAAGTCACCCAGAATCCAGTTGGTGATGCTCTTGGCTTTCTTCTGCAGCGGCGCGCCCTGGGCTGTGGCTACGCACTCTTCGAAGTAGTCGGCCACGGGCTTGGAACCGGTGAGCTGGCCGGCGTCGTAGGCCGGCAGGCCGTACTGGGAAACGAAGCGCTCCCGACGCGCCTCGGCGAGCTCTGGCAGGCTGGCCTTGATCTGGCTGACCCAGTCTTCGGTCAGCACCAGGGGTGGGAGATCGGGCTCGGGGAAGTAGCGGTAGTCGTGGGCCGATTCCTTGCTGCGCTGGGAATGGGTTATGCCCTTGTCATCCAGCCACCCCCTGGTTTCCTGGTGGATCTGGCCTCCCTCGCCGGCCACCTTCCTCTGACGAACGGCTTCGTATTCGAGCGCGCGGTAAACGGCTTTGAAGCTGTTCATGTTCTTGACCTCCACCTTGGGGAGGGTCTCCAAGGAGCCCTCGGGGCGGATGCTGATGTTGGCGTCGCAGCGGAAGCTGCCTTCCTCCATATTGCCGGTGGACACGCCCAGATACTGGAGGATGGTGCGCAGTTTCATCAGGTACTGCCGGGCCTCTTCGGGAGAACGCAGGTCGGGCTCGCTGACTATCTCCATCAATGGGATGCCGGAGCGGTTGACGTCGAGCAGGGTATACGATTCCCCGGCGGGATCGGTCCGGTGCAGCAGTTTGGCCACGTCCTCTTCCAGATGCACGCGCTTGATGTTGACGCGCCGGCTCGCGCCGTTGGCCTCTGAATGGATCCAGCCCTGAACGGCGATGGGCTCGTCGTACTGCGATATCTGGTAGCCCTTCATCAGGTCCGGGTACGGATAGTTCTTGCGGTCGAACTTGGTAGACCGCGGGATGGTGCAGTTCAGGGCCAGCGCGGTCATGACGGTGCATTCGATGGCTTTGCGGTTGATGGCGGGGAGCACGCCCGGCATGCCCATACAGATGGGGCAGACGTGCGTGTTGGGTGGGGCGTTGGCATAGTCCGCTGAACAGCGACAGAACATCTTGCTCTGGGTCAGCAGTTGGGCATGGACCTCCAGCCCGATGATGGTGTCATAGGTCATGGCTGACATAATATAGCATGCGCGACACGAGCGTGTCTATTCGGGAGCGAGAAGGGCCTGCAGAGGGGCGAACTTCGAGTGTGCCTCCTGACTCCAAATCCGAAATGCCGAGAGGACCCTGGGACGCCCCCAATCACAGCGGTGTTGCCTAACCTTTCCCTCGGTTTGATGTTATATTAGGTAGCAGCAGAAGGGCTCAGCCCTGGTCAAGCTTGATTGCAGGACTGGAAGTGCATAGAGAAGAAGGTTTGGTGCGCCGGGCCCAAAGGCGCGAGCCGGAGGCGTTTGGCCAGCTTTACGAGGAGCATTTCGACCGGATATACCGCTATGTCATGCTCCGGGTGAGGAACCAGGAGGATGCGGAGGACATCACCCAGCAGGTCTTCCTCAAGGCACTGGAGAAAATCGGCTCCTACCGCTGGAGGGGGATGCCCTTTGCCTCCTGGCTGTTCCGGATAGCTCACAACCTGGTTGTGGATTACTGGAAGAAGAAGAGCAGAGAGAAGGTGGTGGCGGTGGCTCCGGAGGAAATCGACGAGATGGCAGCATCCCCGAATGATCCGGCGGCGCTGGCCGAATTGAACTTCGATATGAAGCAGTTGGCAGCGGCTTGCGACCGGCTCACGGATGGACAGCGGGAGATCATCTCTCTGCGTTTCGCCGGCGGACTGTCAGTCGCTGAATCGGCCAAGGTGATGGGGAAGAGCGAGGGGGCGGTCAAGGTGCTGCAGCATGCGGCACTCGTCAAACTGCGCCGGATCCTTTGTCCCGCAGGCGAGGAAGTCAATGGCTGAGCGGTTCGAGAACATACTGGAGGAGTGCCTGGAGAGGCTGCGCCAGGGCGAGAGCATGGAGCAATGCCTGGCGCGCTATCCGGAGCAGGCGGCGGATCTGGCACCCCTGCTGCAAGTGGCGGCGGCCACGCAGAAGACGTCCTCGGCGGTGCAACCCCGACCGGAGTTCAAGGAGCGATCGAGGTACGAGATACAGTCGCAGCTTCATGGCAAGGAGCGGAAGACTGAACCGAAGAAGACAAGCTTCGTTGGCTGGATGCCCCGGTGGGCGGTGGCGGTGGTGTCAGTGATCTTGGTCTTCCTCGTCGCTGGTACCGGAACAGTCGCGGCGTCTACCAGTAGCATGCCTGATGACACTCTGTATCCGGTGAAGCTGGCCACGGAACGGGCGCGACTGGGGCTGACCCGGGGAGACATCAAGAAGGCAAGGGTTAATGTGCGTCTGGCCGACAGAAGGGTCAAAGAGATCGTTTACCTGGCGAGAAAGGGCGACAGCCGGCGGCTGGACAAGGCACTGCTGCGCCTGGAGGGCCACATGGAGGCCATAGAGCAGGTGATAGAGGCCAACGCGGATCGGCCGAAGGTCCAGGAGGCGCTCACGGCTCTTAAGGCACTGCTCGAAGAGAGGGCTGCCGAAAATGAGGCAGCGATCGAGGAGGCGACCAACAACACGGATGACCCCGGCATTCTGAGGCGTGTTCTGGAGAGATACCGGCAAAGATACCAGAGTGCCCTGGGATCTGGATGGCGAGGTTCAAGATGATGGACAATTCCGGCGGCAATTGGCAGCAAGGGCAGCCAGTCAAGTCACCCTCGAACTGGCCAACGGTGGTGGGGATAGTGGTCGCTGTCGTGGTCTTGCTGGCCGCCATCGGAGTGCTTGCCTGGAAGCTGGGCTGGCTCTCGAACCTTAGTCCCTTTTCCGGACCGTCCACACCGATCGTAGTAAGCATCGAACCCACGGCGTCTTCTGGGGAAAGGCTTCCGAGGACCTATGGCTGGAGATATGACGGACGCAACTGGGAGTTGACGATGCAGATCCCGGAGTATTTGTACCTCTACTACAGCCGGATGGAGCGAGCACCGCTGGAGGACTACTCCATCTATGTGACCCATCCAAAGGATGATGCCGAGGTAACGGATCTGCTGGCTGCCGAGCTGAAGAGGCTGGCTGTGCAGAGAGGATATGACGCAGAAGAGACGGTGAACTTCACCGCCAGCTTTGTTCAGAACCTCAAGTACACGGAGGATGTCGATGGGGAGTACCCGAACTACCCGGTGGAGAGCCTGGTTGACAAGGCTGGTGACTGCGAGGACACGGCCATATTGACGGCGGCGCTGCTGCAGGCCATGGGCTATGACGCTGTCCTGATCAGGTTCGATCCGGTGAGGGAACGAGACGCAGGGCACATGGCGGTAGGAGTGGCCGTAACCGGGGTTTCCGGTGGATACAGCTACACGTATGATGGCGAGCAGTACTACTATCTGGAGACGACGTCCACGTCGTGGACAGTGGGGGAGATTCCCTCGGAATACGAAGGGAGGAGAGGTGGCATATACGAGCTAGTGCCAGTTCCGGCCCCCCGGTTCGCTGATTTCGCTTGGCGCCAGAACAACAAGTTGTTCAGCAATGACACCATATACCTTGAAGTCACGGTGACTAACTGGGGCACAGCCGACGCCGACGCCTTCTATGTGCGAGCCTTCTTTGAGGGGCATGAAAGTGACGCTAAACAGAGTACTACCTATGATCTGGCATCCGGTTACCAGATCTCGGGGGTAGCCACAAAAGGCATTGCGGTGCCCTCCGGAGGAGGCACCCTCTCTGTTGAGCTCTGGCTGGATGGCGACGTAGTCGACGACTGGACCGTTGATGTCTCTTAGCGTCAGACTGATCCGGCGCCTTTGTGGGCCCAAGTCTCGGGCACGCCAGTCAGTGAGGCGGGAAGGGCCTTGGGCGTGTCTCCACAATCCCTCAACCCCGCCCGGCACGCAGTCCCGTCTCCGAACAACCTCCAATTCCTGGCAGGTGATGCAGACACTTCCACTGTCTCCCCCTTCCCCGTCGTGATCTTCTTGTGACCTGCCCGGCACTAACCTTTGGCGCACCCGCTCGTTATACCGGTTAGAAGGCATTTGGGAGAGAGGAGGTGACTACCTTGAAGAAATGGACGATGATCCTGGGGGTGTTCGTGATTCTCCTCGGAGTGGGTCTGGCGGTCGGCTGTGGCCAAGAAAAAACCGAAGAGTCTGATGTCTCTGCCATACCGCTGACGATAACCGAACCGCAGGACGAGACGACGGTCTACTTGGCGGACCTGGTCATAAAGGGGCAGACCGAACCCGATGCCGTGGTGAGTGTCAATGAAGCAGTAGTTGACGTGGATGCAGAGGGCAATTTCAGCACCACGGTTACGCTGGAAGAGGGCCCCAACCCGATCGAAGTCCTGGCCAGCGATTTCGAGGGGAATGAAGGGAGTGTTACTCTGACGGTCATTTACGTCAAGCAATAGGATACGAAATCAGAACCAAGGAGGAGGAAGATGAAGAGAATCATACTGGTAATCATAACTTTGGCATTGGCCTGCGGGTTGATGCTGGGAACGATGGGTACGGCCATGGCCAGTACGACACAGAGCGGCGAAGGGCGTGGCCTGTTTGGGACGGTAACGGGCGTTGACATCAGCGACAATGGCACAGGCGTCATCACTCTCAGCAAGGTCAAACCGGAAAACGCCACGACCGTCGAGATCGCGGTCACTGGTACCACCGTGTATCACATTCCTACTGTAACCATTGTCCCAAAGTGGCAGACGTGGGGACAGCTCACTGCTGAGAGCCAGGGGCTGGTAGAGGATGCCAACAGAGTGGCGATTCTGCTCACCGACCCTGCCAGCGATCGCATTGCCCAGAGAGTCATGGTAGTGCCGGCGAAAGGGCTGTGCCGGTTTCGCCATCAGTTGGGCGTGGTGGCCAAGGTAGAAGGTGACACCGCTACCATCGTTAACAGAAAGGGCGAGGAGATTGCCGTGACTCTGGGAGAGGGCGTCGAGTTGGAGGTCGGCCAGGTTGTCATCCTGGTGACCGATAAGACCACCGGTGAGGTACAGTTTCGAGCGGTGCATGCCTACAGATGGGAGCATATGGTGCAGCGGTTCGAGGGCTATCTCAACGGGGCGCTTGATGAGGAAGACTTCAACAAGGCAACCCAGGTAATGGAACAGGCTCACGAGAGACACGTGGAAAACCTCGAAGCCCTGCAGAACCGGCTCGAGGAACGCAATCGGGTTCAGGCAGCGGAAGCCGTAGGGAAGGCCATGGAGTATGCTGAGGCGCGCTATGCCGAGATGGTGCAGCTCAGACAGCAGATCCAGGAGCGCATCCAGGAGATGGGTGGATGGGAGGAGTGGAGGGCACAGTGGGGCGAGGCCAATGGCACCATTGCCAGCATCAACACTCAGACCAGAACCATGACCCTGAACACGGACGGTGGCCCGCTGACCCTGGAAGTAGCAGCCGGTGCCACGATAACAAAGAACGGCAACGTGTACGCCTTCAAGGGATTGAAGAACGGTGACGTTGTCGAGCAGGTGCTATACCGCAGCGAGACCAACAAGGCTTGGTACATCAAGCTGCAGTAGAACAGTGAAGAAGTGAGAGTGAAGTGATGGAACCTGGTGGCAGTCTCTCTTGACGGAAGGCTGCCACCAGGATGCTTCAAAGAGAGTTTGGGAGAGGGTGGGGATCCAGATGGCCAACCGTTTCGATGACATACTGAGTGAGTGCACTGAGCGCGTGCTCCGCGGCGAGAGCCTAGAGCAATGCCTTCAGCGCTATCCGGAGCAGGCGCTCGAGCTCGAGCCTCTGCTGCGGGTGGCGGTGGCTGCCAGAAGGACGTCCTCTGCCTTGGAGCCCAGGCCGGAGTTCAAGGCCCGCGTCAGACATGAAGTCCAGTCACAGCTCCGCTCCAAAGGGCGGAAGGCCGAGCCGAAGAGGATTCCGGCGCTTCACTGGATACCTCGCTGGGCGGCGGTGGCCGGTTGCGTGGCCTTGGTCTTTGTATTCGCCATCGGCGGCACAGTGGCCGCCTCCTCTGGCAGTGTGCCCGGTGACACACTGTACTCTGTGAAGACAACCACAGAGCAGATCCAACTTAGGCTGACCTTCTCCAAAGCGGCCAAGGCCAAACTGCAGGTTAGGCTTGCGGAGCGGCGCGTGTGGGAGATGGGACGTTTGGCGGAGAAGGGCCGCTTGGCGAAGCTTGCGGCCCTGGCCACGAGATTCGAGGCTCACTTGACCAAGATTGAGCAACTGGCCACCCAGATTGAAGCGACGGATCCCGAAGACAGCGAACGGATCTCCGAGCTCAGAGAAATCTTGTACGCCAACATGGCCAAGGACCTGGCGCTCCTCGACAAGGCAGAGGCGAAAGCGCCCTGGCGTGCCAGGAGTGCCATCGCGGTCGCCAAGTTCCGGCTTATCCAGGAGTATGACAATGCCATCGCTGTCCTGGATGAGCTGCAGAGTCAGCGGCGGGTGCAGGTCGGTTCTCCGGGAGACGCCGAATCGGCCGCTCAGTCAGGGGGGAGTGGTGGGTCGAGTGTGTCCGGTCAGCAGGGCGAGTTGACCCGCACGGGAATCCAGGTCCAGGCCCGCCATGCTGGATCACGATAGCGTGATCTCGTCCCGCAGCCGCACTCACTTCCCGATACAGAAGTTGGCGAAGATGGTTTCCAGGAGGTCTTCCTGCACCGTCTCGCCGGTTATCTCCCCCAGGGCGTTGAGCGAGGCGGTGAGGTGGATAGTGACGAAATCATCGGGCACTCCGGCGTCCAGGTCCCGCGCCGCCTGATCCAGAGACTCCGCTGCCCTCTCCAGGGCGTCCTTGTGCCGGGGACTATTGACCATCGGCGCATCAGAGACCACTATCTTGCCGCCGAGGGCCAGTTCTACCATCTTCTCTTCCAGATGGCGGAGGCCGTCGCCCGAAAGGGCTGAAGTGTAGACTGCCTCGCGCCCCAGTTCCTCAGGGTTGGCCCGTTGGGGGAGGTCGCACTTGTTGGCCACCACCAGGGTAGCTTTGTTGGCGGTGAGCGCGACTATGTCCCGGTCGGCATCCGTGATGGGCTGACTGACGTCGATCATCACGAGCACCAGGTCTGCCTGTTCCACCGCCCGCCGGCTGCGCTCCACGCCCAGAGACTCCACCAGGTCCTTGCTGCGGATGATGCCGGCGGTGTCCACCAGGACAAAGGGAACGCCCCCCAGATTGGCCACCTCTTCGATGGTGTCCCTGGTGGTGCCCGGAACCGGCGTGACGATGGACCGGTCCTCGCGGAGCAGCCGGTTCAGCAGGCTGGACTTGCCTACGTTCGGGCGCCCCACGATCGCGGTCTTGACACCGAAGCGATAGACCATGCCCGCGTCTGCCGTGGCGATCAAGTCGCGCAACGCCCGCAGTGCCTTGTTCAGAGGCTGGGCCACGTCTTGCGAGAGTATCTCGTCTTCGGGGAAGTCGATCCTGGCGGTGAGGTAGGCCAGCGCCGAAAGCAGCGGCTCGCGCAGTTCTCTGATGGCGGACGACAGGCGGCCGTCGAGACCCTGCACCGCTATTCTGAGGCTGGCCTCGGTCCGGGCCCGGACCACATCGAGAACGGATTCCGCCTGGGCCAGATCGATGCGGCCGTTGAGGAAGGCCCTCAGAGTGAACTCACCCGGCTGGGCCAGGCGGGCGCCGTGGCGGAGCGCCAACTGGAGGATGCGTTGCAGCGGGAGCGGGCCGCCGTGGCAGTTGATTTCGACCACATCCTCTCTGGTGTAGGTGTGGGGTGCGGCCATATAGGAGACAAGGACTTCATCCACCCGCTCACCCGTCTGGGGGTCTACGACGTGTCCATAGATCAGTTGGCGGTCGGACAGCTTGCCGGGGAACGTGGCTCTGGCGATGGACAGGGCATCGGCGCCACTGAGGCGGACAATGCCGATGCCTCCTTCGCCCAAGGGAGTCGAGATGGCCGCAATAGTGTCCCGGTACATCCTGCTTCTAAATATAGCATCTGGCGGATGACGCATGCAGGCGATGAGCTTCGGCTGGAGAAGGCGCAGAGATACACGTGGTGGATTCTCAGGGGATGCAGGCGGTGCGCTGGCGCTAGTCGATCTTCTCGATCTTGTAGAGGATTTCTCCAGCCGGGGCAACGACTTTCACCACGTCACCCTCGTGCTGGTTGAGGACGGCCTTGCCCAAAGGAGAGACGATCGAAATCTTGCCGTTGGCCGGATTGGCCTCGTTCTTGGTAGCCAGCGTGTAGGTGCGTTTCTCCCCGGTGGCCATTTCCAGCAAGACGACAGTCGAACCCAACCTTGCCACGAGGCTCTCCACCTGCCTCTCTGCATTGACTATTACACCGGTGGTTAGAGAGGCCTGGATATCATTCATTCGCGCCTCTATATGGGCGGCGCGCTCTCTGGCGGCGTGCAGCGGGGCGTTTTCGCGGAAGTCCTTGTCGGCGGCAGCGATGCGCATCTCATCTGCCACGCGCACCCGTTCCTCTTCCAGCGCAGCAAGCTGGGTCTTCAGCTCAGCGTGGTCATTGGCTGTCAGGGCGATCTGCTGCTTCGGCTTGCGCGTCGCTGGTCCCTTGGCGTGCGCCTGCTTGATGCGGAGGTGCGGAGCCAGGCTGGTCTTCAGCAGCCGCTCTTTCTTGGCATACTGGAAAAGGGATCGAATCGGCTCGAGCTTCTTGTTGATGTCACCGGTGGAAGCCGCCGTCCACTGAGCGTAGGTTTCGACCTCTGTGGGGGTGATGTGACTGACAGAACGTTCCTTGCCGTACCACAGGACGAATCTGTTGACTTCCTGCTGCTTGTAAGTCCGTTCTTCAGTTGGCAAGGAGGTGAGGAACCGAAGTGCCAGATCCTCCAGGCTTAGAGCTTCTTCTGCCATTCTTACGAACAGTAATTCTACCACAGACTGAAGGCGGTTTACCAACCGACGCTGAGGCGGCTGGCCAGACGCGCCGGCAGATCGGCATCCAAAATCTTCTCCTGGGTGACCCCGAAGTCGTACTTAACACGGTAGTGCCAGAGGGTCTCCTGCTCCGTGTCGATGATGGCATAGCTGGCCCGCGGGTCGCCATCCCTGGGTTGTCCGACGCTGCCGCAGTTGATGATGAAGCGGCACTCTGTCTTCAGCGAGAGCTGCTCTGGCAGTTGGTCCAGGCGGCAGGAGTTCCTCGAATCGAGCTCGAACAGCAGAGGCGAGTGGGAATGGCCGATGAGGCAGAACCTGGAGTTGAAGCGACCGAAGTTGGCCCTGGCGGCCTGGGTGGAAAGGATGTACTCCCAAATCGGCTCCCTGGGGCTGCCGTGGACCAGCGTGAAGTCACCCAGTTGCAGAGTCAAGGGCAAGCCGGCGAGGTAATCGGCATCCTCCTTCTTGAGCGCATTGGCGGTCCACTGGCAGGCGGCGGCAGCTTCCGGGTTGAAGGCAGATGTATCCAGCTTGTTGGTGGCGGCCCAGTCGTGGTTGCCGGCGACACAGGCGCCAGAATGCTGGCGGAGGAGCTTGATGCAGGCGCGTGGATCAGGGCCATAACCGACGATGTCGCCCAGGCACCAGATATCGTCCACCCCGCCCCTCTCCTCCAGGTCCCGGAGCACCGCCCGGAAGGCCTCCAGGTTGCTGTGGATGTCGGCGATGACCGCGCTACGCATATTGAACCTGGGCTAATATAGCAGGTTTCTGGGCGGTGAACCAAGGGCGAAGGGCATTCCAGCCAGGGTGCACCTCAAGCTCCAAATCCTAAATCCGAAATCCTAAGACCCGATTCCCGGCGGGCTCGGTGCGAAGTCCTGTGGAGGCTTGGGGGTGCCTGGGCGCATGCAATATACGCAACTGTACTGTGCAAGGGGCGTGCAGAGGGGCGAAGCCCCTCTGCGTATCTTAATCATCCCCCAAGAGTGGGGGATCACGGGGTTGATCACGGTCATGTGGGATGCTGCCAGGGGGAGGGTAGAGGGCTGAGGCCACGACGGAGCGTGGCCCTCCGAGAACCCTCATGAATTGCGTTCTCTGGAACTGGCCTATCGCAATACGCCCTTGCAGAGCGTCGATTGAGGATGAACCCTTGAACCTCTATAATCTGGGCCATGAAGGTCTCGGAGTTGGGCGAGTTCGGGCTGATCGATCTGCTGGCCAAGATCGCCCCGCAGGGCGGGCCGGAGCACCGCATGCTGGTGGGCATCGGCGACGATGCGGCGGCGTGGCGGGGTGACGACTCCATCGTGCTGGCTACCACCGATGCCATGGTGGAAGGGGTGCATTTCACCAAGGGCACCCCGTGGTGGGAGCTGGGGTGGAAGGCCCTGGCGGTGAACCTCAGCGACATCGCGGCCATGGGCGGCGTGCCTGGGCAGGCACTGGTCAACCTGTCACTGCCGGGAGCCACCGAGGTGGATGACGTGGCCCAGCTCTATCGAGGCATGGCGGAACTGGCCAACCAGCACAAGGTAGCCATTGTGGGTGGGAACATCACCAGCGCCCCGGTGATCATGGTTGCGGTGACACTGATCGGCCGGGGGCGCGAGGAAGGACTTCTGCGGAGGGCGGCGGCAGCACCGGGTGACCTCGTGGCGGTTACTGGGTATCTGGGCTCTGCGGCGGCAGGGCTGCGAATGCTGAACGGCGGCGTGAAGATCACTCCGGAGACCGCTACCCTGCTCAAGAAAGCTCACCTCCAGCCGCAGCCGAGGATTCTAGAGGGCCAGGCGCTGGTGAAGCAGGGCGTGCGGGCGGCCATCGACATCAGCGACGGGCTAGTGGCCGACCTGGGCCATGTCTGCGCGGCCAGCAAAGTGGGCGCAATGGTCAGAATCAACGCGGTGCCGATCCATCCCCAAGTGCGGGAGGCCTTTGGAAAGGATGCCGTTGGCATGGCTCTAACTGGAGGCGAAGACTACGAGTTGCTGTTCATGGCCAAGGATCGGGTGGTAGAGAAAGTCAAAGCTTCCCTTGGTGCGGAATGCCCGGTGACGGTGATAGGCGAGATAACCGGCGGGGCCGGCGTCGTTTTGCTGGGTGAGGACGGCAAGCCCTATCATATAGGTGGTCCAGGGTGGGATCATTTTCGGAAAGGGGGCTAGAGAGTGGCACAAAGGACTCTAGTTCTGGTCAAGCCCGATGGTGTCAAGAAGGGCCTCACAGGCGAGATCATCTCCCGCCTGGAGAAGAAGGGCCTCAAGATCGCGGCCATGAGGATGCTCCAGATGGACAAGGCACTGGCTCGAAAGCACTATGCGGTTCACGATGGCAAGCCGTTCTTCGCCGGCCTGGTGGATTTCATTACCTCGGGGCCGATCGTGGCGGTGGTGGTGGAGGGGGATAAGTCAGTGGAGGTGGTGCGGAAGCTAATGGGCGAGACCGACCCGGTCAAGGCCGCGCCGGGAACCATACGGGGGGACTATGGCCTGGACATCGGAGAGAACCTGATCCACGGGTCCGACTCGGAGGAGAACGCCCGGACGGAGATTGCGCTCTTCTTCCCTGACCTGAAGTCGTAGGGTTGTCCGCATAGGGGCGTGCAGAGGGGCAAAGCCCCTCTGCGTTTGTTTTGATCCCCCAAGAATGGGGGCTAGGGGGTTGACAGCCCCTGACAAGAGCGTTCTCTCAAAGAAGAAAGGATAGGGACACTAGTGGCCAAGAAAGACCCCTGCATATTCTGTGACATCGTGGCCGGCAGAGCCGAAGCCTACAAGATCTTCGAGGATGACAAATCCCTCTGCATCCTGGACATCAACCCTTACACCAAGGGTCATTGTTTGGTCATCTCCAAGAGGCACGTGCCCTGGTGGCACGACCTGGAGGAGGACGAAGTGGTGAGCCTCTTCCGGGTGGCCAGGACGGTGGCCCGCAAGATGATGAAGACCCTATCTCCCGAGTTCGTCTGCATGTATGCCCGCGGGCGGCGGATTCCACATACCCACATCTTTTTGATCCCCACGGCAAAAGACGACGTGCTCGACCGCTTCTTCAATGCCCTGGAGCGTTTCCAGGAGTCCCCACCGAACTTGATGCGGCTGAGGGACAAGGAGCAGTTGAAGGAGGCCTTGGAGATTCTTAGAGAGGCTGGGCAAGACGAAGACTGAGCTGACTACTTGATCCAGATGGAGGGATTGACTAGGATTCGAGTGCTATGAATGTAGAGCAATTGCGACAGAGTGGAGAATGGTTCAAACTCTGGTGTGGTTCGTCTATTGTCTCCATGGGCAGCAAGTACGGGTACTCCCAACAGGACATTGATAATGCCGTATCATCGCTCAAGCGAGTCCATGAGCCGGAGTGGGTGCAGGCAAATCCTGGCCATCCGATTGTGATCTCGTTGTTTAGTCCTGAGTCCGAAAGCGGTTTCCTTCAAGTAGTTGATCTGGGATACGCCATTGCTACCTTCCCGCCCGTTTTGGAGGGAGACAGAGAAGACAGGATGGTCGGCGACCTTCACGGACCACAGAGTTTCTACCCTACAGAATACGAGATACGTGTTTTGTCACGTTTGAGCAAGATTGTTGATAGTATCACTCTTGAGAAGGAAACCCGTAAGGATCCCAATGCTAAGAGACCCGATGCACAAACTCGGTATAGGGGCCACACTGTGGACGTGGAGATCTTCCGCAAAGACTGGTCGAGCTATGTCAAGGGGGCTTTTCTTGAGCTAGCTGCACATGGCACGCCGGTAGACCAGTACGAACCCGGATTGAGAGAATGGGAGCGACTTGAACAGGAGGTCCGCAAGAGACTACCCAAGGTGGATAAGGCGGTTCCCATGGTCTTCATTTGCAGTCCCCCGCCTCCTCTCATGATGTTGTTTGAAGTGAATAGAGCTAATGACAAAACATATGTCGAGAAGTTGGTGTCTGAAGTATTCAGGAGTGTGCGTGACAGAGCCAGTGACGACGGCAGAGATCGGCTGCAAAGGGTTAGCAAACTCGTGGTAGATATGCCAGATCGTGTTCTGCGGCATACCATTACTGATAACCACAAAGACAATCCCTCGGAGTTCATCTGTTGCATGAACCCCTATTTCGTGTCATAAACATACTGCCTCAATGGCCGTGTCTTCTGCCAAAGCCTCCCTCTAATTGCCCCTCGTGCGCGGCCGATGCTATAATTGACGCTTCAAGCCCAGCACCTGCATAGGGAGACCTGCACCAATATGAAGCTCAGCCGCGAAGAAGTCAGACATCTGGCGCTTTTGGTCCACTTGGGACTGAGCGACGAGGAAGTGGAGAGGCTCAGAGAGCAACTCTCCAACATCCTGGAGAACTTCGAGATACTCCAGAAGGTGGATACCACTGGGGTCGAGCCCACGGCGCACTGCATCGCCCTGGAGAACGTCCTCCGGGACGACG
>DAIQQD010000324.1:0-1654 GCA_036787015.1 Chloroflexota bacterium | reverse complement strand
GAGAAGAAGGTGGCTGAGTTGTGGCCGTGGGTTGTGCCTCATATCGTGGAGAGGGAGTACTTTGGCCCAGGCCAAGTCGCCGCTTTGGTCAGGGACCAGGTAATGCCCGGACAGGGTGGAGAGTGCTTCGGTCTGGCGCAGATAGCAGGGCAGTGCGGCAAGCACAAACCATCGCCCAAGTCCCCGATCAGAGGACTATACTACGCCGGTTTCGATGCCGGCTGCCAGGGGCTGGGCATGCACGCGGCTGTGGAATCAGGCATGAAAGCGGCTGAAACGGTCCAGCGGTACATGGCATCCCATCACATGTGGTAGAGCAGGGTTGATGTCGATACACTCAACGAGACAGGCAGTCTCATCAAGATCGCAGGAAGAGCCGAGATCCTGGTGGAGAATCGGCCGCTTGATCATGCGGCGTACCTTGACTCTCAGCATTTAGGAAGGAGTTTGTGATGGCAGATTTGACATTTGATGCAGTCGTTTGCGGTGGGGGAAACAAAGGTCTGATGCTGGCCATGTACCTAGCCAAGTACGCTGGCATGAGCGTGGGCATATTCGAAAGAAGGCATGAGATTGGTGGCGGACTCGCCACTGAGGAGACGGCGGCGCCGGGCTTCCGCGGCAACACTCACGCCACCTTGATGCTGCCCTGGTACTGGGCGCCTCTATTCCGCGATTTCCCTGAGTTCTGGGAATACGGCGGCCAGTACGACGAGTATCTGGCTTCTACCGGTGCGATCTTCAAGGACAATGGCAAGTGTCTGACTATATACAGCAGGAAGAGCGATCCAACCCAGGAAAAGACCGCCAAAGAGATTGCCCGATTCTCCCAGAAGGATGCGGATTTGTGGCTCAGGGCTCAGGCGCTGGCCCAGGGAGACGAGGTTCAGAGGGTCCAGGTTGACAACATTTTCCAACCTCCGGAATGGTACGCGACGAGGCCGGAGTGCATGAACAGACAGATAGCCGTGTATCCGAAAGCTCTGGAAGCAGGCTTCGAACCTGACTCTCTGCTCCTGTCGTCCAGCCCGATACGCGCCTCACGGGAGTTCTTCGATAGCCTGGAGGCACAGTATGTCCTGTGCCGGTTCATAGTCTCGGGAGCCCGCAACCCCAACGATCCTATGCAGGGTGGAGAGACTATGGGGATGATAGGGACTCTGCCGGACATAGGCTATGCCAGAGGAGGAACCCACCAGGTAGCCCATGCCTGCCACCAGATACTGGTGCAGAATGGCGTCAAGTTCTACACTCATGCCGAGGTGGTCAAGTTCATCATCGAAAACGGGGTGGCCAAAGGTATCCGCCTGGCCGATGGCAGCGTGGTCAATGCCAGGAAGGTCGTTATCAGCGCCGGACTGAGCCCCATGCAGTTGGTGGAGTTCATGGGCAGAGATGTCATTGGAGAGAAGATAGCCCGGCGAGTCGACAAGCTGTCATTCAACAACATAGGCAATCTGCTGTGGTACACTTTTGCCCTCAGGCAGGCGGCCAACTACAAAGCGTCTTCGTTCAATCCTGACATCAACAAGTGCGAGTGGCTCGGCTTGGCCACGAGCGCCGACCTGAAACACATCGCCAACGAATGCTACTACGCCAATATGGGCAAGCTGCCTCCGGTAGAGGAATACAACCCGGTCATCTGGTGTCACAG
>DAIQQD010000014.1:11933-19354 GCA_036787015.1 Chloroflexota bacterium | reverse complement strand
AACAAGTACAACTGCAGCGAACCCGGGCAGGCTGCCATTCGCGATGCCATCAAGAAGAACCGCCTGAACCGCGTGGTCATCGCCGCCTGCTCGCCACGAATGCACGAGAATACGTTCCGCAAGACCGTGGCTGCGGCAGGACTGAATCCGTACCTCATGGAGATCTCCAACCTGCGCGAGCACTGCAGTTGGGTTCATGCGGATGCCAAAGAAGACGCCACCCAGAAAGCCATCGATCTCATTCGAATGGCGGTGGCCAAGGTGGCCCGCCACGAAGCGCTCTTCCCGCAGAAGGTGCCCATCACGAAGAGGACCCTGATCATCGGCGGAGGCATTGCGGGCATACAAGCAGCCCTGGACATCGCCAACGCCGGATACCAGGTAGTTCTGGTTGAGCGTGAGCCCACCATCGGCGGGCGCATGGCCCAACTGGACAAGACCTTCCCCACGCTGGACTGCTCATCATGCATTCTCACGCCGAAGATGGTGGACGTGGCCCAGCACCCGAATATCACTCTCATGACCTCTGCGGAAGTCAAAGAGGTCAAGGGTTTCGTGGGCAACTTCGAGGTCAGCGTCACGCAGAAGGCGCGCAAGGTGGACCATGCCAAGTGCACCGGTTGCGGCACCTGCTGGCAGAAATGCCCGGTCAAGGTAGACTCCGAGTTCCACTTGAAGCTGGGCAAGCGCCCGGCAATCTATATCCCGTTCCCGCAGGCCGTGCCGCCGAAGCCAGTGGTGGACACCGAGAACTGCCGCTACATCAAGTACCTGCAGTGGGAAGCCGCGGGAAAGGAAGGCAAGGCCCCTCCCCAATGCCGCATCTGCGAGAAGATCTGCCCCACTCAGGCCATCGATTGGCAACAGACTGACCAGGTCATCACCGACAAGTTCGGCGCTATCATCGTGGCCACCGGCTATCAGCCGTTCGATCCCAAGGGCTACACGGAACTCGGCGCCGGAGTGTACCCCGATGTTATCACCGGACTGGAGCTCGAGCGCATGATGAGCGCCTCCGGCCCCACCAATGGCGAGGTCAAGCGCCCCTCCGATGGCACCCATCCCAAGGAAGTGGTCTTCATGACCTGCATCGGCTCCAGAGACGAGCAGCGGGGCCACTCCTACTGCAGCAAGGTTTGCTGCATGTACATCGCCAAGCATGCCATCATGCTGAAGGAACACGATCCTGAAGTGAACTGCTACATCTTCTACATGGATGTCAGAGCCGTCAGCAAGGACTACGAGGAATTCTACAAGCGCGCTCAAGAGAGTGGCGCTACGTACATCCGGGGCAAGATATCCAAGATCCGCCAGGAAGACGGCAAGCTGATTGTCCGGGGCGAGGACACGCTGCTCGGCGACATGATCGAGATACCGGCCGACATGGTGGTGCTGGGTGTGGGCATGGAGCATAGCGCAGGGGCGGCAACGCTGGCCCAGACGCTCAAGATCAGCTACGACGTCAATGAATTGTTCATCGAAGCGCACCCCAAGCTGCGCCCGGTTGAGACCATGAGCGATGGTGTGTTCGTCACCGGCGCTGCGGTCGGCCCGCGGGACATCCCGGAGTCCGTGGCCTCGGGCAGTGCGGCGGCGGCCAAGGTGGCCGCACTCTTCGGGCAGGACTTCCTCGTCGTTGACCCCATGGTCTCCTCTATTGACCAAGCCAAATGCAGCGGCTGCCTGCTCTGCACCAAGATATGTCCCTTCAAAGCCATTGACACCAAGATCCTCAGAGACGGCCGCACCGTGGCGGTGGTCAACGAGAGCCTGTGCAAGGGCTGCGGTCTCTGTGTGGCAGGCTGTCGCTTCGGAGCGGCCAACCTGCGCGGATTCACGCAGCAGCAACTGCTGGCCGAGCTTGAAGGCGTGTTGGCCTAGTGTCAGGGCATCGTCCAGGCAGGCACGCTTCGCTTTGCGATCGAGTCACGTTTGTCGTAAACTAGATATGACACGCAAAGACCAAGCTGAGCGGGCGGTGCAGAAGCCGCCCACTTGTGTGAATCGAGTCTTTCCGACGGGAGATGTGAGTTCATGGTGACTGGGACCCCTGTCACACCCTCGCCTGTCAGCGACCTCCGTACCTTCGTCGAGAAACAAAGCCACCAGCGAATCTTAGATTGCTACCAGTGCGGCAAATGTAGCGCCGGTTGCCCCATTGACTACGCCATGGATCTGGGTCCCCGCCAGATCATGCGCCTCATCCAGATGGGCCTCAAGAAGGAGGTCATGCAGAGCACCACCATATGGCTGTGTGTCTCCTGCGAGACCTGCTCCTCACGCTGCCCCGCCAAGATCGACATCGCCAAGGTCATGGAATCGCTGAGGATACTGGCGACGGCCGAGGGAAGCCCGGCGGCCGAGAAGCGCATCGACATTTTCCATCGATCTTTCCTTGGCGTCGTGAAGCGGTACGGCCGTGCTCACGAGTTCTCTCTCAGTGCCGCGTATGTCCTGAGAACCGGAGCCTTCTCCAACATGGCCCTCGTACCCAAGATAGTCTCCAAGGGGAAGCTGGCAATCATGCCCCCCAAGGTTGATGGGGCCTCATGGGTCAAGAGCGTCTACAGCAAGACCAAGAGTATGAGGACGGACACACCAACTGCGGTCAAGCTAGAGGGCAAGCACTAGAATGACCACGAACACGTACGCCTACTATCCGGGTTGCACTCTTCATGCCACAGCCAAGGAATATGACGTTTCGGCACGCGCCGTGTGCGAGAAGCTGGGCATCGTGCTGGAAGAACTCAAGGACTGGACCTGCTGCGGAGCCTCGTCTGCCCACACCACCAACGAAATGCTGGCCATCGCGCTGCCGGCCCGCGACCTCCGGACGGCCGAGAAGATGGGGAAGCCGCTGGCCGTGGCCTGCGCGCTGTGCTTCAATCGACTGAAGGTCACTGAGCACGAGTTGGCCGACAAGAGCAAATTGGAAGCCGTCAAGGCTATGGTGGGCAGCGATTACGCCAACACCGCCGAGGTCGTGCATCTCCTGCAGATACTATTCGATAGAAGGAAGTCCATACCCGTCACCAAGCCCCTGAAAGGACTGAAGGTAGCTTCCTACTATGGGTGCATGCTGGTCCGTCCGCACGAGATCACCCAGTTCGACGACCCGGAGAACCCCCAGATGATGGACAAACTGATGACCACACTGGGCGCTCAGCCGCTGGAATGGGACTTCAAGACGGCTTGTTGTGGGGCGAGTCTCCCGTTTACCAGGCTGGATATCGTCCTGAAGCTGTCGCATCGCCTTCTGGCACAGGCCCAGCAACTCGGAGCCGACTGCTTGGCGGTGGCCTGCCCTATGTGCCAGTTCAATCTGGATATGTATCAAGAAGCCATCAACCAGAAGTTCGGTGACAAGATCAACCTGCCCATCCTCTACTTCACTCAACTTGCCGGTCTGGCAATGGGGCTGTCGTCCCACCACCTTGATATGAACAAGCATTTCGTTGACCCGATGCCCATGCTGGGAAAGAAGGGATTGGCTTAGAGGGAACAGTCTATGGCTAGAGTCGGAGTGTTCATCTGCCACTGCGGCGCCAATATCGGCGGCACCATCAACATCGACAAGGTGCTGGAGGCAGCCAAGAAGTTTCCCATGGTGGCCTTCGTGGACGCCAACAAGTACACTTGCAGCGAACCGGGGCAGCTTTCGGTGCGCGACGCCATCGTCAAGAACCGCTTGAACCGCGTCGTCATCGGCAACTGCTCGCCGCGAATGCATGAGAACACCTTCCGCAAGACCGTGGCCCAGGCCGGACTGAATCCCTATCTGCTGGAAATCGCCAACCTGCGCGAGCACTGCAGTTGGGTCCACGGCAACAACAAGGATTCGGCTACTGACAAGGCTATTGAGTTGGTGCGGATGGCCGTGGCCAAGGTGGGCCGCGACGAAGCCCTCTTCGGGAAGCGCTTCGGCCTTACCAAGCGAGCCCTGGTCATCGGCGGCGGCATCGCCGGCATTCAGGCAGCGCTGGATATCGCCAACTCCGGTCACGAGGTCGTTCTCGTGGAGAGAGAGCCGACCGTCGGCGGGCGCATGGCCCAGTTGGACAAGACATTCCCCACTCTCGACTGTTCGGCCTGTATTCTCACGCCGAAGATGGTGGATGTCGCTCAGCACCCCAAGATCACTTTGCTGAGCTGCGCTGAGGTGCAGGAAGTCAAAGGGTTCGTGGGCAACTTCGAAGTCAAGATCAAGCAGAAAGCCCGCTACGTCGATATCAAGAAGTGCACCGCCTGCGGCGACTGCACCAAGGGTTGTCCCGTGGAAGTGCTCAGTGAGTTCAACATGGGGATGGGAAAGCGCAAGGCCATCTACATCCCGTTCCCACAGGCCGTGCCCAACAAGTATGTCATTGACAAGAGAGAGACGCCTCCCTGCAAGAGCACCTGCCCGATTCACATGGATGTCCAGGGATATCTGGCCCTGATCGCCGACGGCAAGTTCAAGGAAGCCTATGAGCTGATCCGGCGCACCAACCCGTTGCCGTCGGTCCTGGGCCGGGTGTGCTATCACCCCTGCGAGCAGGCCTGCAAGCGGGGCTACGTCGACCAGCCGCTGTCCATCTGCTCGCTCAAGAGGTTTGCCTCTGACCAGTACGATATCGCCACCCTGCCGGTTCCTGAGATACCGAAGAGCGGCAAGAAGGTGGCCGTCATCGGCGCCGGTCCTGCCGGCCTGACGGCAGCGCATGACTTGGCTCTGGCCGGGCACCAGGTGACCATCTTCGAGGCGCTTCCGGAGCCGGGCGGCATGGTGCGCGTGGGCATCCCGGCGTACCGCATGCCACGCGAGACTCTCAAGAAGGACATAGAGTACATCCAGAAGCTGGGCGTGGAGATAGTCACCAACGCCAGGGTCGGCGAGAAGCCGAAGCTGACCGAACTCCAGAAGCTGTTCGACGCCGTCCTCATGGCCAGCGGCGCGCACAACAGCCTCAAGCTCAACGTGCCCGGCGAGGAATCCCAGGGAGTCTTCCACGGCGTTGACTTCCTCAGGGCAGTCAGCCTGGGACAGAAGGTCGAGATCGGCAGCCGCGTCGCCGTCGTCGGCGGCGGCAACACCGCCATCGACGCCGCCAGAACGGCCCGCCGCCTGGGCGCCAAAGTGACCATAGTCTACCGCCGCGGCCGGGACGAGATGCCGGCGAACGAAGTGGAGATCGTGGCCGCCGAGGAAGAAGGCATTGAGATTATGCTCCTGGCCGCTCCCACCAAGGTCATAGCTGAGGGCGGCAAGGTCAAGGCCATCGAATGCGTGAAGATGAAGCTGGGCGCACCTGACGCCAGCGGCCGGCCCCGGCCCGAGCCCATCGCCGGCTCCGAGTTCAAGCTGGACGTGGACACCATCATCCCGGCGCTGGGCCAGGCGCCCAACCTGGGCTTCGCCAAGGATTTGAATGTGGCGGTCTCGGGCAAGGGCACGGTCAAGGTTGACGAGGCCAGCCTGGTCACCAGCGTCCAGGGCGTCTTCGCCTGCGGCGACGCTGTCACCGGCCCGCTGATGGTAGTTGATGCCATGGCTTCCGGCCGCAAGGCCGCCGCCTCCATAGACCTGTACCTCAAGGGCGAGCCGCTGCCGACAACTGCCGAGCCAAAGGCAGAGGCCAAGAAGCCCAGCGAGGAAGAGATCGAAGAGCTGAAAGAGAAGTATCCCGAGAACACCCGGTTGAAGATGGCGGAGATGCCGGTGGATACCCGCACCAAGAGCTTCTCCGAAGTGGAACTGGGATTCACCCAAGAGCAGGCGATGGAGGAGGCCAAGCGCTGCCTCGCCTGCGGCGTCTGCTCCGAATGCCGTGAGTGCGTGAGGCTGTGCCAGGCCGGCGCCATCAACCACGACATGAAAGACGAGATCCTCGATTACAAGATAGGCTCCATCGTGGTGGCCACCGGATACAAGACGTCCGATCCCAAGGCCTACGGAGAGTACGGCTACGGACGCCTGCCGGATGTGGTCACCGGCCTGCAGTTGGAGCGTTTGATGAACGCTTCCGGCCCCACTGGCGGCGAAGTGCTTCGCCCCTCCGACGGCAAGCACCCGCACACCGTGGTCTTCATCTCGTGTGTCGGGTCCAGGGACGAGCTCAAGGGCCACAGCTATTGCAGCAAGTTCTGCTGCATGTACATGGCCAAGCAGTCCATCATGCTCAAGGAGCATGACCCGCACGTACAGTGCTACATCTTCTACATCGATATCCGTGCCGGCGGCAAGGACTTTGACGAGTTCTCCCGCCGTGCTCAGCAGGAATATGGCACCCTGTGGCTCCGCGGCCGGGTTTCCAAGCTCTATCAGAATGGCGACAAGGTCATGGTCTGCGGCGAAGACTCTCTCATCGGGAGACCGGTGGAGATCGCCGCCGATCTGGTAGTTCTGGCGACAGCGGCCGAAGCTAATGACGGTGCCGCGGAACTGGCCCAGACGCTCAAGGTCAGCTACGACACCAACCACTTCTTCATCGAGGCCCATCCCAAGCTGCGCCCGGTGGAGACCCAGACCGATGGCATCTTCTTGGCTGGATCATGTGTGGGGCCCAGGGATATTCCAGAATCGGTGGCCCAGGGCAGCGCCGCTGCCGCCAAGGTAGCCGGCCTGTTCAGCCAGGAGTTCCTGACCAGCGATCCGATGGTGTCGTCCATCGATCAGGCGAAGTGCAGCGGCTGTCTGCTGTGCCAGGAAGTCTGCCCCTTCAGCGCCATCGAGTCTCAGAAGCTGAGGGATGGCCGCACCGTGTCGGTAGTCAACGAGAGCTTGTGCAAGGGCTGCGGCCTCTGTGTGGCCGCTTGTCGATTTGGAGCCGCGAACCTGCGCGGCTTCACCCAGCAGCAATTACTGGCTGAGGTGGTATCGTTATGGCAGTAGAGTTTCAACCTAGAATCGTGGGGTTCTTGTGCAACTGGTGCAGCTACGCCGGAGCGGATATGGCGGGGACCAGCCGCATGACCTATCCCACGAACATCCGCATCATCCGAGTGCCCTGCTCCGGCAGGGTGGACCCACTCCTGATAGTCAAGAGCTTCCAGATGGGCGCCGACGGAGTCCTCGTTGCCGGCTGTCACCCCGGTGACTGCCACTACACTGAGGGCAACTACTACGCCCGCCGCCGGTTCGCCCTACTCAGGCCGTTCCTGGACTACATGGGAATCGAAAGCGCCAGGTTCCGGGTGGAATGGGTCTCCGCCTCCGAAGGCAAGCGGTGGTCGCACGTGGTCACTTCCTTCACGGAGGAGTTGACCAGGCTTGGCCCTAGAAAGGGGCTGGTCGCGGAGGCTAAGCAATGACAGAGACCGAACAGATTCGCGCCAAAGCCAAGGAGCTCCTGGACAGCAAGAAGGTGGATTGCGTCATCGGCTACGAGCGCTCCACAGATGGCAAGAATGCCCGGCCCATGTTCGCCTACAACGCCAAGGAC
>DAIQQD010000014.1:4928-11833 GCA_036787015.1 Chloroflexota bacterium | reverse complement strand
GCGCTCCACAGATGGCAAGAATGCCCGGCCCATGTTCGCCTACAACGCCAAGGACGTAGACAGGCTGATCTTCGATCAGACGTGCCGCCACAACCTCGTGCGGTATCTCTTGAACCGGAAAGACAAGGTGACGGGCATCGTGGTCAAGCCCTGTGATTCCCGCGCCATCAACCTGCTCATCAACGAGCACCAGATAGCCAGGGACAAGGTCGTCATCATCGGCATGGTCTGCCCCGGACTGGTCAAGACGGACTGGAACAAGACCGGCGACAAGCTGCGCGATGCCTGCCAGCTATGCCAGCAGCGCACGCCTGTGGTCTATGACGTGCTGATCGGAGAGCCCAAGAAGGTGGAACCCCCGGCTGATGCGTACCCGGATGTGACGGGGATGGAAGGCAAATCGGTGGAGGAGAAGCGCGCCTTCTGGGAGAAGGAATTCAGCCGCTGCATCCGCTGCTACGCCTGCCGCCAGGCCTGCCCCGGGTGCTACTGCAGCGAATGCTTCGTCGACCGGCTCGACCCGCTCTGGGTAGGCATTAGGATAGCGCCGGGTGAGAATGAAATGTGGAACACCATGAGGGCCTTCCACCTGGGAGGACGATGCGTCAGCTGCTACGCCTGCGAGCTGGTGTGCCCGGTCAACATTCCACTCAGCCTGCTGAACCGCAAGCTGGAGAAAGAAACGATGAAGCTCTTCAAGTTCCAACCCGGCCTCGATCCGGAGACGCCACAGCCACTCGCCACATTCCAGAAGGATGAGAAGCTGGGGGTGGCCGAATGAGCAAGTTCATATCCAAGAAAGATCTCAACTCCTGGCTGAACAAGGTGCGCGAGGGTCGCCGCCTGATAGCACCGACCAAGGTCGAGGACCTGGTGCTCTTCAAAGAGATAAGCCGAGTGGAGGACATTGCCTCCGATTATGTCAACACTGATTTGTCGCCTAAGGAATTCCTCTTCCCGCCCACAGAGGTTCTGTTCAGCATAGAGAAGAAGAATGGCGGCGTTGATCTGACGCCGGCGCGGGTCGAGAAAGAGACCGTAGTCTTCGGGATGCGTCCCTGCGATGCCAAAGGTATCATAGCTCTAGACAAGCCCTTCCTGGAGGAGCCCACCGATCCTCTGTACAAAGAACACCGTGACAAGACAATCCTGGTCGGCGTCGCCTGTCTGAAAGCCTGTGCCGAGTGCTTCTGCTCCAGCATGGGCGGCGGCCCGGATGACCCGGCCGGATTCGACATCATGCTCACTGAAGTGAAAGACGGCTACCTGGTGCAAGTCCTGACAGACAAGGGCAAGGCGCTGTTGCCGGACTCTATGTTGTCCGAGAGCAAGGAGGCCAAGCCGAAAGCGGCCGAGGTGTCCAAGGTACCGGCCGAGGGCGTCAATAAGAAACTGCGCGAGAACTTCGAGAATCCGTACTGGGGCCGGCTGGCGGACAGGTGCATACACTGCAACATGTGCTCGTATGTCTGTCCGACCTGCTACTGCTTCGACATCAGGGACTATCCCGACAAAGGCAAGACCAACCGGGTACGCAGTTGGGAGAGTTGCCAGTCCGCCGGATTCACCAAGATCGCTGGGGGTTATGATCCCCGCGCCAACAAGGGCATCCGCATGAGACAGAGGTTCGCCCATAAGCTCCTCTACTTCCCAGAGCAGTTCGGCGTCAGTCACTGCATCGGCTGCGGCAGGTGCGTGAAGTCCTGCCCGGTCAACATAGATATCCGCGAGATCATACAAGACGTCCAGAAACTGGGGGCCAAAGGTGAGTAACAACAAGAATCCTCTCCTCCCACATCTAGCTACTCTCCAGAACGTGATCGATCTGACGCCTGACGTCAGGCTCTTCCAGATCGATCTGAATGATGCCGACTTCAAGGCCAAGTTCGACTACAAGCCGGGGCAGTTTGTCTTCGTCTCCGCCTTCGGCACCGGCGAGTCACCCTTCGGCCTGACCTCCGTAGCCCACCGCAAGGGGCCCATCGAGGTAGCCGTGAGGAAGGTGGGAACCGTCACCAGTTCACTTCATGATCTGGAGCCAGGCGCTGCGGTAGGCGTCAGAGGACCATTCGGCAACTTCTTTCCCATGGACCAGTTCAAGGGCAAGAACATCCACATCATCGGCGGCGGCATCGGCTTCGCCCCGCTGCGGCCCATCATCCTCACCATCCTGGACCACCGGAACGACTACGGGGACCTGTTCATTCTCAACGGGGCCCGGACGCCGTCCGACCTGGTGTTCGCCAACGAGTTCGACACTTGGGCGTCGGCGCCCAAGACCAGGCTGGAACTGACAGTCGATGCCAAGGATGACAAGTGGACCGGCCGGGTGGCCTTGATCCCGGCGGTGGTCAAGGAACTGCAGCTCTCACCGGCCAACTCAGTAGCCATCATCTGCGGTCCGCCCATCATGATCAAATTCACCCTGACTGAGCTGAAGAAGCTAGGCTTTGCCGACGAGCAGATCGTCACCACGCTGGAAGGCAAGATGAAGTGCGGTCTGGGCAAGTGCGCCCGCTGCAACGTGGGCGACAAGTATGTCTGCAAGGACGGGCCGGTCTTCACCTTCAAGCAGATATCCGGCCTTCTGGAACAGTTCTAACTCGGCGGCACGGCGTGCCGTGCCCGATCCTAAGACAGCCAAAGGGCGACCGGTCGGTCGCCCTTCTTCATTTGCTCGGTGTGAAGTCACCCTGGCCTTTCCGTACCAATGGTTAAACACGGCTGACCGGCCTCCGACTTCCTGTTTGATAGAAAGGCAGTGCTTCAATTGAAGCACTGCCTTTATGTATACAATTCTCTTGTTGAGCTATCCAGCAGACTGGATTGACCTACTTCTTTGCCTTTGGCTTGCCGACATGCCCCCGCACAAACTCCACTATGTCATGCAATGGTGTTCCGGTAGAGAAGACGCCATCGACACCAAGCTTCTTAAGAGTCGGCATGTCATCCTCGAAGATAATGCCGCCCATGATCAGGAGCACGTCGCCTTTGCCAGCTTTCTTCAGCTCTTTGATGGTGGCTTCGGTCATGCCGACTACGTTGCCGGTCATGATGCTCAAGCCGACTACGTCAACATCTTCCTGTACTGCGGTCTGGGCTATCTGCTGTACCGACATGTTGCCGCCATGAATGACTTCCATGCCGGCGTCACGCAATGCCTGGGTCACTATCACCAATCCGCGCCAATGCCCGTCCATGCCCGGTTTGGCCATCAATACCCTGATCCTCTTATCTTTCGCCATCTCCAATTCTCCCTATAGCTTCATCAGCTGGACTGTGTCCAAACCGTAAACCTTGCGGCAGACATCAGTTCCTTCCTGAATTGTGGCGCCGGCCCTGTAGGCCTGTACCATGTATTCGAAGATGTTCTCATCTGAGCGGCAGGCTTTCTCCAGTCTATCGAGAGCGGCCTGCACTCTGGCATGGTCGCGTTCTTTCTTGTACTTCTTAAGCTTGGCGATCTTCTCCTTGCCCGCAGTGGGCTTGAACTTGTAGATAGGCACCTTGTAGGGAACGTCTTCCGGCTTCATGCGGTACTTGTTTACGCCGATGACCACTTTCTCTCCGGAATCCACCTTCTTGTCCCAATCAAGGTTGGCTTTCTTGTACTCGTTGACAAAGAACCCGGACCTGGTTGCCTTGCAGATTCCGCCCATGCCTTCGATCGTCTTGTAGTATTCCCAGGCACGTTTCTCGATTTCACTGGTCAGCCATTCCACATAATACGAACCGCCCAGCGGATCGATGACGGCGGTCACATTGGTTTCGTCCTGGAGTATTTGCAGTGTTCTGATAGAGAGCAACATCGACTGGTCGGTCGGTATGCACAGCGCCTCATCGTATCCGTTGGGGTGCATAGTCTGCGCGCCGCCCAGACAACCTGAAAGCATGTGGTAGGCAATGCGGATGATGTTGTTCAGCGGCTCCTGCGCCACATTGGTGCAACCCGAGGTTTGAACACGGACCCTGAACTGCATGAGTTTGCGGTCGGTCAGGCCATATCTTTCCTGGCAAACCTTTGTCCATAACCTCCTGGCAGCTCTCAGTGTGCAGATTTCCTCGAACATGTCATTCGCAATGGCCATCTCAAAAGAAATGCGCCTGAAGAACTGCTCGAGAGGCATCCTGCCTCGCGCTTTCCAGGTATCGGCAGCCTCAACAGAAGCGGCTATCAGCAGGCCAAGGGCCTGGATGTTGTTCATGCCGTTGTCCTTCTGGCCGTAGACGCTGACGCTGGTATTATGCCAGTTCGGGACATTCTGAGCGGTCCACTCAGCGAAGTCCATCGCCATTCTTATTTCGCCGTCCAGTGACACCCTGAAGGGGATGTCAACCGGTATCGGAACGAAGATACCCATGGCGGGAGTGGTGCCACCAAGCGCCTTGAGATCAACTCCCCGCTTCTCTGCCATAGCGAAGTACAGACCCGTTATGTAAGGCGTATAACACCAAGTGGTAACCTTCTCAATGGGGATATCCTTGAAAATGGTCTCCATGTCCTCAACGGTATCGATAGGTACTCCACAGAAGCCGACATCGCCTTCACACCGGGGGTTGTCCGAGTCCAGAGATATCGAAGTCGGAACGTCAGGAGCAATGGCCAGACCGTTCTGCCCGAGCCTCAGTTCCTCCTTGTAAAGCTCGTTGGTCTGTTCTGGCGTTTCCACTCCGGTGAATCTCCGGATGGTGAACTGCTGCCCGCGGTACATGGTCTTGTAGACACCCCGAGTGTACGGTGGTTGGCCCGGGTAGCCCAGATCCCGCGCGTAATCCAGGTTCTTGATGTCTTCGGGAGCGTAGAGGTCTTTCAGAGGTATGCCAGAATGCGAAGTCGATTCCTTGGGTGATTCAACAGCCATAGTCAAACTCCTTCGTGTTACTTGGTGTAACTGTCCCTATGCACGGTTGCAGAAACGGATCAACGTGAATAATCCGAAGATATATGATGCGACCCCAAGCCGCCACATTCAGATTCCCATAATCTGTCTCGTTTGAAGTCAAACCTCTCTATCCTTACTGCATATATGTGCGCCCACTTTGACCACACGACATGCGCAGGGCAGGCCAATGCGTTCTCCAGCAACCCGCTTTACTAGACTACCTCTTGCCCAGTCAACTCTGCAATCAGGCCAGCTTGGTACTACTGACATGGGTGCACCCCAATCCGACATGGAAGCCGTGCTGCTCAGTAGCGATGAATCACGGCATCTGTGCCGGGACATCGAGTGCCCGGCTATCAAAGTGCAACCGCCCAACTCCTTCCGCGTGAAGCCGCTGGATGCAGACCAGAGCAGTTCTAGCAGCGGCACCTAGTGCCGCCGATCACTGTCAGGCAATTCCTGACAGACATCCGGCCGCCCCGAGGCTATCCTCCATCCGGTTCAGACTCCTGACCGCCTTCATTCTTCCCTGTCCGTCAAGAGCAGGGGGAGATTTCTTGGTGACCATGTTCGGGGTATACTACTGCATGTCTCAAGCTTGACCACATCCCATTACATATTCATTCGCTCAGAAAGGGGACACAGACGAATGCAAGCAAGACAGATGGATGCCGCCGAGTTGCAGGCCAAGGTCACAGGATGGCTGCAGCAGAAGATGTCCAAGGCCAAAGGTCTGACCCTGGAGAACATGGCCCGGTCCGGAGCCGGGTTCTCCAACGAGACCATGCTCTTCGACGCCAAGTGGAAGGAAGGGAATAAGTCCTTTTCGGAAGGCATGGTTCTCCGCATGCCCCCCAAAGCCTACCCGGTCTTTCCAGAGTACGCCCTGACAAAGCAGTTCAAGGTGATGAAGACCCTGGGCGATACGAATGTGCCGGTGCCCAAGATGCTCTGGCTGGAAGAGGACTCCAGCCTGCTGGGAACGCCATTCTACGTCATGGGCAAGCTCAAGGGCATAGTCCCGCCTGAATACCCGCCGTACCACACTTTCGGAGTGTACTTCAACGCCACACCACAGATTCGGGCCAAGATGTGGTGGGGCGCGGTGGAGAACATGGCCAAGGTGCACATGCTGGATTGGAAGAAGGCTGGGTTCTCCTTCCTCGGCGTCCCCAAGCCTGGCACCGGCCCGGTTGACCGCCAGGTGGAATACCTAGAAAGGTATCTCAACTGGATGAAGGAAGGAGACTCACAACCGATTCTGGAGACCGCGCTAAAGTGGCTCCAGGACAACCGGTATGCGCCCGACCGGGTGAGTGTTTGCTGGGGCGATCCGCGATTGCCCAACACCATGTACAACGAAGAGACGTTCGACGTCGTGGCCATATTGGACTGGGAGATGTCCTTCCTGGGAGACCCGGAGGCCGACCTGGCCTGGTTCCTGCTCTGTGACTGGCAGCACAGCGACGGCTATGGCTTTCCCCGCACCGAAGGCAGCCCCAGCCGGGAAGAGACCATCCAGCGGTACGAGAAAATCACCGGGTTCAAGACCAAACACCTCTTCTACCAGGAGATACTCGCTTCCCTCTACTTCGCCATCATCATGGCCAAGATATTCAAGAATTTCAGGAAGATGGGCATCACCATACCGGGAGACGCCACTGAGCACAACACGGTGGGGCACCAGAGGCTGGCTACCCTCCTGAATCTACCTGCGCCAGGAGCTCCGGCCAGGCAGACAACCAGAGTCGAAGAAGTGTCGGTGACCGTCCAGTTCAGGCTGACGGGGCCAGGCGGCAGCGACTGGTACCTGGTGTGCGACAAGGGGAAGGCCACCAAGTTCGATGGCTGCGTGGAGAACCCCAATTGCGGCCTGGTCGTCTCGGCGGAAGACTGGGCCAAGATGCAGAGCGGGGAACTAGACAAGTTCAAGGCCTGGACCGACGGCAAGCTGAAGATCGAGGGGGACATGAGCCTGTTCCTGCAACTGGAGGACACCATCTCCAAGTTCACCAAGGGTGG
>DAIQQD010000014.1:1274-4828 GCA_036787015.1 Chloroflexota bacterium | reverse complement strand
TTCCATGATCTCCGACTTCGATGATTATCCGATTCACCAGACACCGGAGCCCGTGGCGCAGCCCGGGACCACCG
Source organism: Chloroflexota bacterium (assembly GCA_036787015.1). Classification (GTDB taxonomy): domain Bacteria; phylum Chloroflexota; class Dehalococcoidia; order UBA2247; family RBG-13-53-26; genus JAFGCL01. The sequence goes on along the minus strand of DAIQQD010000014.1, from coordinate 4,754 downwards.
ACTTCAACTTCTACGACCGCTACTGGTTCAACGGCATCTCCGAGCGGGATGGCCTGGTCTTCGCCATGACCCTCGGCCTGTACCCCAACCGCCGTGTGATGGATGCCTCGTTCAGCGTGGTCGTCAATGGCATTCAACACAGCTTCCATGCTTCACGGCTCGCGCCCATGGCGCGCAACCGCACGGCGGTCGGCCCGTTGAGCCTCGAGGTGGTCAAGCCCATGAAGAAGGTGCATGCTGTCGTGGAGCCGAATGAGACCGGAATCTCCTGCGACCTGACCTTCACTGCTCGCACGGCTCCCATCGAGGAACCTCGCAGCCTGATGCGGCGGCAAGACCGCATCATCATGGACACCTCCCGTTTCGCCCAGTTCGGACGCTGGCAGGGGTGGATCGAAGCCAAAGGTAAGCGCCTCCAGATCGACCCGAAACAGGTGGCGGGAACCAGGGACCGCTCCTGGGGCGTCCGCCCCATAGGAGAGCGCGACGCGGGGATTGGGGCTGCCTACATACCTCAGGTCTTCTGGATGTGGGCGCCGGTTCATTTCGAGAAGTTCTGCACTCACTATGGAGCGTTTGAGGATGAAAACGGCAAGCAGACCCAGGCCAGTGGCTATCTGGTGCCGACCTACGAGAGAGTGGAGGACATCCCGGAGGGATCCAATATCCTGGTCAATGAGATGGCATCGGTAGCCCAGAAGACCCAGTGGCAACCCGGCAAACGGCTGGCCAAGAAAGCTGAGATCACCATGGTGGAGAAGAACGGCACCAGGCACGTCATCACCCTCGAACCCCTGCACCGCATCTACATGCTGGGGGTAGGCTATCTTCATTCGGAGTGGGGACACGGGATGTGGAAAGGCGATCTTCAGATCGCCGGAGAGACCTGGAAGATAGCCGACGTCGATCCCACTGACTACCGGCTGCAGCACATCGAGCACGTCTGCCGAGCCAGGATGGGCGACCATGTGGGTCTCGGCACGCTGGAGCAGATCTCCTTTGGGGTGCACAAGCCATCCGGGTTCATCGGCTTCCTTGAGGTAGAGGGCAAGTAGTCACACCGTCCTCGCGGCAAAATCCGGTTGAGCTGCCCAGCCGAATGTTGTACTGTGGAGACACCGGGAGGAGACTGCGGACTTGGCTGATACAAAGTCAACCGGGAGCGGCACCAAGATCGTTCCCACCGGCGCCTGCTACGACTGTGGCGGCCGTTGTGTTCTGAAGGTCCACGTCAAAGACGGCGTAGCCATACGCCTCGAGACCGACGACGGGGAGGAGCCGCAGCTCCGGGCCTGCGCCCGGGGGCGGGCTTACCGGCGGCAGGTGTACGCACCGGACCGGTTGCTCTATCCCCTCAAGAGAACCGGGGAGCGCGGCAAGGGAGAGTTCAGGCGCGTCTCCTGGGACGAAGCCCTCGACACAGTAGCTAGCGAACTCAACAGGATCAAAGAGGCCTATGGGCCGAAGTCGGTCCTGCTTCATGTCTACTCCGGACAGAGCACAGGCACTCTTCACGGCGCATACCTCACCATATGCCAGATCCTGCGCAGCTTCGGCGGTTACACCGCTACCTGGGGTGGGGCCTCCGCCGAAGGCTCTGTCTTCGCCTCGAGAGCCACGTTCGGCACCCTCAGCACGGGGCACACCCGCGACGACCTGGTGAACTCCAGGCTGATCATACTCTGGGGGCTGAACCCGGCCACCTCCATCTTCGGCACCAATACCGGCTTCTTCCTGGCAAGGGCCAAGGAAGCTGGCGCCAGGATAGTTGTGGTTGATCCTCGGTACACCGATACGGCGGCTGTCTTTGCCGATGAGTGGATCCCGATCAGGCCGGGAACCGATACCGCCTTGATGTCCGCCATGGCCCACACCATGATTGCCGAAGGGCTTCATGACCAGCGGTTCCTTGACAAGTACACCGTGGGCTTCGAACACTTCAAGCAGTATGTCATGGGGCAGGAGGACGGAGAAGCCAAGACTCCGGCCTGGGCCGAGGCCAAGACCGGTATTGCTGCGGCCACCATATCCGCGCTGGCCCGTGAATACGCCACCAGGAAACCGGCCGCCCTGATACCGGGCATGGCGCCGGGCCGCACCGCGTACGGCGAGCAGTATCATCGGATGGCGGCCACCCTGGCGGCCATGACTGGCAACATCGGGGTTCACGGCGGCAATGCCGCCGGATTCGAGAGAGGTCCGGTCGGCCCGATGGTGCCGCCCGTCGCCTTCGATAAAACCGACGCCACCTACGAAGAGCGTCTGAAAGCTCTCAACATACCGCAGCGGCTCCGCACCAAAGTGCATGTCACTAGAATGTGGGATGCCATCCTCAACGGCAAGGCGGGCGGTTACCCCAGCGATATCAAGATGGCCTACGTCGCCTGGGCGAACCCCTTGAACCAGGTCCCTAACATCAACAAAGGCATCGAGGCGCTGAAGAAACTGGAATTCGTCGTGGTGCACGACCAGTTCATGACGGCCACCGCCAGGTTCGCGGACGTCCTGCTGCCCGTCACCACCATCTGGGAACGGAACGATTTCTCCCGCCCATGGCTCTCGGGCCCCTATTTCCTGTATCTGAACCAGGTTATCGAGCCCGCAGGCGAGGTCAGATCGGACATCGATATATTCCGAGACTTGGCCGCCAGGCTGGGACTGCCCCAGCCATTCGCCGGCGTCTCCGAAGAGGACAGCATCAGGATGATGGTCGAAGGCATGGGGGACGTGGTCGCGGAGATCCCCGACTTCGAGACGTTCAAGCGGGACGGCGTGCACAAGATGAAGCTTTCCGGCCCCCAGCTGTGCTTCAAAGCAGAGATCGAGGACCCGGAGAAGCACCCATTCCCCACTCTCTCCGGCAAGATCGAGATATACTCCAGAGTGCTGGCCGATCTCAACAACGGGGAAGTGCCTCCCATCCCTAAGTACATCGAACCGTGGGAGGGTCCGGCTGATCGGCCGGCGGATGAGTACCCGCTGCAATTGGTCACGGTTCACGTGACAACCAGGGCGCATTCATGCTTCGCCAACAACCCGTGGCTGAGAGATATCGAACCGCAAAGCCTTTGGATCAGCGCGAAAGACGCACAGCTTCGAGGCATCGCTGATGCTGATAGCGTCAGGGTGTTCAACGACCGGGGCGAGACCATCGTCCAGGCGTCGGTAACTGAGCGCATCATGCCCGGCGTGGTAGCTTTGGGAGAAGGGGCCTGGTACCAGCCTGACCATCAGGGAAGGGACCGCGCCGGCAGTGTCAACGTCCTCACGCGGGACCACTATTCCCCGGGGGGCGCCTTCCCCAGCAACTCCGCCCTGGTGCAGGTGGAAAGAGCAGTTGGTGAGTGAAAGGAAAGGATGAACCATGAGAAGACTGCGCAAGCTTTTTGAGCCCATCAGAATCGCCGACGTGCAAGTCAAGAACCGGATCGTCATGTCCCCCATGGGCCTGGGAAAGGCCACCGCCGACGGGTTCGTCAC
>DAIQQD010000014.1:0-1174 GCA_036787015.1 Chloroflexota bacterium | reverse complement strand
GTCATGCCCCGCGAGATGACCACGGCCGAGGTCAGGCTTCTGGGCGATCACTTCGCCGAAGCGGCCTGGAGAGCCAAGGAGGGCGGCTTCGACGGAGTGGAACTGACGGGCAACGGCGGCTACCTGATGAACCAGTTCCTCTCTCCGCTGACCAACCAGCGCACCGATGAGTACGGCGGCGATTCAGAGAGACGGATGAGGTTTCCCACGGAAGTAGTCCGGAAGATCAGGGCCAGGGTCGGCCCGGGATTTCCGATCTCCTACCGCGCCTCGGGCGATGATTTCATGAAGGATGGCAACCGGCGCGAGCAGGTGAAGATCGTAGTGAAGGCCCTGGAAGACGCGGGAGTAGATGTGATCAACGTCACCGCTGGATGGCACCAGTCGTTCCTGCCGCTGGTTTCCATGGACGTGCCGCGGGGCACCTATGTCTACCTGGCCGAGGGAATCAAGCAAGTGGTGAAAGTGCCGGTGATCGCCTGCAACCGCATCAACAACCCCATCCTGGCCGAGCAGATTCTGATCAACGGCCAGGCTGACATGGTCGGCATGGGCCGGCCGTTCCTGACTGACCCGGAGTGGCCCAAGAAGGCGGCCGAAGGCCGCTTCGACGAGATCCGTCAGTGCACCGCCTGCGACCAGCGCTGCCTGGATGCTGTCTTCTCTCTTACGGAGATCAGTTGTACCTTCAATCCCGCCGCTTTGAGGGAGAAGCAGTACACCCTTGTCCCAGCAGCAAAGGCGAAGAAGGTGCTCGTAGTCGGCGGCGGTCCGGCCGGCATGGAAGCGGCCCGCACGCTGGCCGAGAGAGGCCACAAGGTGACGCTTTTCGAGAAGTCGCCCAAACTCGGCGGCCAGTTGAATCTGGCAGCCATACCCCCGGGGCGGGGCGAGTTCGCCCACGCCGTCAAATGGCTCTCCAGCGAACTCTACCGCGTGGGCGTCAAGGTGGAACTGGGGAAAGAGGTCAGCGCGGGTGCCATAAAGAAGCTGAAACCGGACGCGGTAGTCGTAGCCACCGGGGCCACGCCACTGCGCCCCAACATCCCCGGCATCGACGGAGACAACGTAGCCTGGGCCTCGGAGGTGCTCGAGAACGAGGGGGCGCTGGGCCAGAGGGTGGTGGTCATCGGGGGCGGGGCGGTGGGCATGGAGACCGCGCTTTTCATCGCCA
>DAIQQD010000139.1:3488-5927 GCA_036787015.1 Chloroflexota bacterium | reverse complement strand
TCGAACACGTAGTCGCAATCGCCACAGATCCACCAGCTCATCTCACCCTCCTGGCGGCAAGCCCCAGCCCATACTAGATCAACGGACTTTCATTGGCAATGGTTCGCATTCCGATCTCGACCGCGGCTCTGCGGCGCGTGGTGAAGGAGACACCGATCAATGCAGTGCTTTGGCTTCTGAGATGTTCGGGCTATCCAGGAGCTACTGGGAAACAAGGACATCAGCACGACCATGGTCTACACCCATGTTCTCAACCGTGGGCCGGCGGGCGTACGCAGTCCGATAGACGGGCTTTGAGAGAAGAAGTCCTTTTATGTTGATCCGCATAACATGCCGGGATAAAATGCTTAACTGGCAGCAAGTCATTGAAGTGGAAAGGCTTGGTGGTCCTTGCGCCGGAAACCGCGAGACATCTTATACGGATAGAAACCGGTAATTCCGCAGCTTATGCGTATCAACCTAATTACTGTTCGGCGGCGATACAACAGAAAACGGAGAGAGGAGGTGATGAACATGCCAAATAAAGATGGAAAAGGCCCGAAGGGGCAAGGACCGAAAGATGGGCACGGCGGCGGGAAAGGGAAGGGAACAAGGAAACCCGCTGGTGCGAAGAAAGGCGGGAAAAAGGGCGGATGTTGATCCGCCGAACCAGTCGTTGCAGGTGACGTTGCCCGCCGCGACGATTTTTCGCAGTCCTGAATTGAGTTCAGGCGGGCAACGCGCCTGAACTCATCCGTTAGCCGGAAGTCTCCGTCGCGGGGTATCCATAGGTAGTCTCACTCAGGAGGTTGCCATGTTCGCTTCCTCGTCGCTGCTCGAATTGCTGTTCGCCGCTGGGGATGCCGGCGACGTGGACTCGTTCGGGATCTACCTGCATGAAGACGTCGTTGTCCATGCTCCGGCGGGCCTGTCGACGGTCGGGATCGAGAGCGAGAAGGAGTCCTGGCGCAAAGCGAAGTCTGCGATGCCCGATTTGCGCCATGAGTTCATGGAGGTGCTGACGACTTCATCGCGTGAGGCCGCGCGGACCGTGGTATCGGGCACCATGCGTGGCGCCTATGGCGGGCTCACTGCGGAGGGCCGACGCTTCTCGACCGACCAAGCGGTATTCGCTCGGGTTCGTGACGGCAAGATCAGCGAGCTATGGGAGATTGTCGACGTCTCGGCCATCAAGGACCAGTTGACCGCGGACTAGCAGGGGCGGCTCCGGCTAACACGCGCATCGAGCGGACACCGCAAGGTTAGAATCATCCCGAAGCGCGTGAGTGCCGCTCATGCGCAACACGTTAGCCGTGATCTTTGAGTGCGGCGTGATTGCCCGGAACTTCATCGGGTCACGACCCCTCTACATGCCCCGGTTGGTGCGACTGCGGAATGCCCATTCATTCCCTCTTCTTGAAAGAGGGATTCTAGGGAGTTGCGGATGCCGGCTCCAGTCTGAGCATGGAGGCTCTAGCGCTGCCGGGGTCTACTATATGCGCCCGCGGAACTTAGTAGTAGAACCTGTCGCCGAGTACCCTTCCCGTTTGTGAGAATTTCATACCTTCGAGTTCCAGCAGAGCCCTCTTCATGTTGAGGCCGCCTCGAAATCCGCCCAGGTCCCCATCGGATCTGATGGCTCGGTGACAGGGAATGATGATGGGAAAGGGGTTTCGGGACAGGGCTGTACCAACTGCCCTGGCGGCGCCCGGCGATCCCAATCTCATGGCAATCCTGCCATAAGTGCTCACCCAGCCTCTGGGTATCCCGTATTCCGCTAAAAGGACCCTTCTCTGAAACTCGGAACACTCCTCCAGGTCAACGAGGTTGAGCTGGAACTGCACCGCCTCACCTTTGAGGAAGCCCTGAATCCTCTCTGCCAGCAATCTGATAGCAGGGTTCGACAGGGATCCTATATCAGTGCAAGTCATCTGCGTGACTTCATCAGCCGCAGCCCGTTCGTCAGGCAGCAGGAACCGACGAACCTTGGGCCCTTCGGAGGTCTCCCGCCAGACGATGCAGAATGTGCCGAAAGCCGACGGGACGTTGGCGCAGTAGAGAGGCTCCTGCAATTGTGTTCCCTCTGTCATGTGTCCAGGACGCTATCACTAAGAATGACGCAGTGTGCGCACGTGAACCATACAATCGGGGAGTGGTGTATTCGATTGACGGAGGTCAATGCTTTGGTTGGAAGGCGCTGTCGAGAGTGTTCTGAGAGGAGACGCCAGTTGCTCCGGCCAAGCTGTCGCGCTCCTAGTCGTCACTCCTGCTGACCAGGAAGACACGCAGAGCGAAGGCCACTACCCACAGCGCGATCATGCCTATGACTCCCAGTTTCCAGTCGTAGGCATCGCTGAACAGGCCTACACAGAGCACCAGTATGCCACAGCCGAACAGGAAAGCTGAGAAAGCATTCATGAATCGTTTCATTCTTCATCCCTTCCCGTGCTCGTCGCCTTC
>DAIQQD010000139.1:1903-3388 GCA_036787015.1 Chloroflexota bacterium | reverse complement strand
CAATCGCCTGGTTTGTGGGGCTTTGCGCCGTTCGAGTAGAATAGGGCGTCGGCCGCTCTTGGAGGTTGGTAACTTGAACAAGCCACTCCTGGTTCTCTTTGACGGTCATGCTCTGATACATCGTGCCTTTCATGCCTTGCCACAGCTGTCGGCCAGCAAGACGGGAGAGCCGACCGGAGCCGTCTACGGCTTTGTCCTGATGCTGCTGAAAGTGCTGCAGGACCATCGGCCGACGCACCTGGCCATAGCCTTCGATCGCCCGACTCCTACCTTCAGGCACCTCGAATTCGAAGAGTACAAAGCACAGCGCCCCAAAGCGCCTGATGAGCTGGTGCGTCAGATTGGCCGCGTGCGGGATGTGGTGAAAGCCTTCAACATACCGATCTTTGAGATGGACGGCTATGAAGCGGACGACATCCTGGGCACTATCGCCCGCCAGGCCGCCGCCGAGGGCATGGACACCATCATCGTCACTGGAGACAATGACGAACTGCAGCTCGCGTCTGAGAGAGTGAAGGTGCTTCTGCCTCAGAGAGGCTTCGTGGAATCTACCTTGCACGATGCTGCCTCAGCAGCCGAGAAATACGGCGTGCAGCCGGCGCAGATTCCTGACATCAAGGGATTGGCGGGTGATGCGACTGACAACATTCCGGGAGTCCCAGGGGTAGGCGGGAAAACGGCGGCCAAACTGATCCAGCAGTTTGGCAGTGTGGAAGGTATCTATGAGCGCCTCAACGAAGTGATGCCGGAGAAGCTCAGAGGAACTCTGAAGGCGCAGGAGTCGCAGGCCAGGCAGAGCAAGAGGCTGGCTACTATCGTCACCGACGTGCCCATCAAGTTCGATCTGGAGAGTTGCCGGGCCGGCTCGTATGACCGCGACGCGGTGGTGCAACTCTTCCGCGAACTCGAGTTCTTCAAGGTGCTGAACAGGCTGCCTGACTTCGGAGGAATGAATGGGAAGGCATCGGCAAGCCCGGCATTGGACGACGGCCAGTATTCCCTGTTGGATACTGCAGTAGCTCTGGAGGAAGGGTTGACCAAGCTTGCCGGGACCGAGTCGCTGACCATTCGCCTGGTGACTGAACGTCGAGAGCAAGGCAAGGTGGGAGTGGTCGGACTGGCCCTGGGAATCCCGCCCGACGAGGTCTTCTATCTTCCCTTGAGCAGCGTAGGGCTGGATGCAGGCAACACGCTGGCGCGGCTGCAGCCTCTGCTGGCCGACCAGCGGGTTGGCAAACTGGCCCACGACGGCAAGGAGGCCCTCAAGACGCTCGCCGGACATGGGGTGGAACTGCGCCCTCTGGAGTTCGACACCATGATCGCGGCCTATCTCCTGGGAGAGAAGGCAGCGGAGCTTCCGGCACTGGCTCTGAGCAAACTGGGTGTGGAGATAGCAGTGCCGGAACGGCCGTCCGCGAAGCGGAGCCTCTTCACGGAGGTGAACGTCGCGGAGAGGGCCAGGAATGCCTGCGCCGAGGTCAGGGC
>DAIQQD010000139.1:0-1803 GCA_036787015.1 Chloroflexota bacterium | reverse complement strand
GCGAGCTGAAGCTGCGAGGAGGAAGGAAGACCAAGAGCGGCTATTCGACGGATGCCTCCGTTCTCGAAGGACTCAAGAATGAGTATCCCATCATCAAGCCGATCCTGGAGTACCGTCAGCTCACGAAGCTGCGGTCAACCTACATAGAGGCTCTGCCGACTCTGGTCGATCCCGGGACAGGACGGCTGCACACCACCTTCAACCAGGCAGCCACAGCTACAGGGCGTCTCTCCTCCAGCGACCCCAACATGCAGAACATCCCGATTCGGGGGGAGTTGGGCAAGCAGGTGCGACGGGCCTTTGTGGCGGCGCCATCGTGTGTCCTGGTGAGCGCGGACTACTCCCAGATCGAGCTGCGCATTCTGGCTCACCTGTCCCAGGACGAGCGGCTGCTGACTGCCTTCCGGGAAGACAAAGACATTCATGCGTCTACGGCTTCGGAGGTGTTCGGCGTGCCCATGACCGAGGTCACTCCCGACATGCGCCGTGTGGCCAAGGTAGTGAACTTCGGCATCATCTACGGCATGAGCGACTACGGACTGGAGCAGGCCACCGAGCTGTCACGCGACCAGGCGGCCCAGTTCATCGCGGCCTACTTCCAAAGATATCCCGGCGTGAAAAGCTACCTGGAGTCCACCAAGCAGAAAGCCAGAGAGAAGGGCTACGTGGAGACGGTGATGGGCCGGAGGCGCTACATCCCGGACCTGGACTCCGGCAACCGGCAGGTGAGAGAAGCGGCGGAACGGATGGCCATCAACATGCCTGTTCAGGGCACGGCGGCGGACATCATCAAGGTGGCCATGGTCAATCTGCAGAAGGAACTGGACAGGCGCGGGTTGAAGAGCCGGCTGATTCTTCAAGTGCATGATGATCTGCTGCTGGAATCGCCATTGGAGGAAGCGGAGCAGGCCAGGACCCTGCTCAGAGAGATCATGTCCGGAGCCATGCGGCTGACCGTTCCGTTGAAAGTCGAGGTCAAGATCGGCCGGAACTGGGGCGATATGGAGGTGGATGGCAACACGGCTGACATCCCAGCTCCGGACTCGCCCAAGCCGAATTCTCAGATGCCGCTTCTCTGACCGATCACCGCTCGTGCCCGATGCTGCGCGACACCAAGGTCCGCCGGGCGGTTGATGGGTGTTTGGCCCCGTGCTAATATCGGGGAGTGATCCGATGGATGTGAGACTCTCCGCGCAGGCCTGAAAGTGAAGGAGTAGATGGTCGACACGAAGATACTCATCGTGGATGACGAGGTGGGCATCCGCTTGATGGTCGTCCGGATGCTGGGTGGGGACTACACGGTGCTTGAGGCGGCGGACGGAGAAGAAGCCGTGACCTTGACGCGGCTGCACAAGCCGAGTCTTGTGCTCATGGACATACTGATGCCTGGCAAAGACGGTTACTCCGCGTGCCACGAGATCAAGACGGACCTCGAGACCGGGTCGACCCCCGTGGTCATGGTCTCTGCCATCGGCCACAAACTCAATGAGAGGCTGAGCGCCGAAGTGGGCGCTGATGGATACATCACCAAGCCTTTCAGCGTGGAGAAACTGCTGGAAGCGATCGCCAAGTATGCACGGGGCTCAACCTAGGTCTCCACGTACATCCTGAACGCGCCCCCACAGGGCTTTGCCTTCATGGTGCAGTAGCGCGAGGGGAGTGCAGAAGGGCGAAGCCCCTCTGCGTTTCTTCTCATCCTCCAAGAGTGGGGGACCAAGGGGTTTGATGCTATGCAATCGGGGATCTCCTTGTTGAGGGGTTTCGGAGCGCGATGAACGAGACGTGGAATCACATAACTGATGT
>DAIQQD010000138.1:0-5934 GCA_036787015.1 Chloroflexota bacterium | reverse complement strand
CTCTTGAAACACACCGGCTTCAGACCTAACGATGCCGATGGTCACTGCCGTGTCCGCCGCAATCGCCCCCAAGATCATCATCTCAACTTGTGTCTCCATCCCGTTTCACTCTACCGGGGTCGGCGGCTTCTCGCGAGAAGCCGCCGACCCTTCACTCAATCCTTAGTAGTTCAATCCACGCTCAGACTACTAGACTTTTTCCCACTCGTCGTTGGCATCATTCCAAGTTATCTTGGTTTCTCCCCAACCACTGGTCGCGGAACCGCCATCAGCATCGCCATCAACGACGTCTCCGCCGGCCGTTATGGTGTAGGTAGCCTTGAACTTGTGCGTCCGCATCTGTTCATAGGCTGTCACCGTCTCGTTGTCGCCGACGGTGCACGTCGGGCTTGTCGCCAGCGTGCCAGTCCACTCATAGCCGTCCGCGTCGTCGAACGCCGTAGCGTTGGCGTCAGCCAGGCATGCCTCCACGGCCGCTTGAACCGTCACCAGCTCTGCATTGGCGGATTCCAGGGTACCTTTGCCGATGAACCTCGTCACCGCCAGAGTCACCACCGCTGCCAAAACGCCCAGGATGATGATGACTACCAACAGCTCGATCAACGTGAAGCCCTTTTGCCCTCTGTAAGCCTTCATGAAGTTCTTCATTTCTTTTTCACCTCCTTTCCTTTATGATCTGTAGTCTTCTCTACTATCTGCATCTTCTTTTCTATTGGCCCCTCCTTCCTTTCCAGGACCGGCTATCTCCCGGTTATGCCCTGTGAAACAAAAGGCTCTTCAGCGATTCACCGCCGAAGAGCACCTGATCTCCATCTCTCTCAAGGCGGCAACCCAACCGTCCGTTCTGAACTTGTGGCTTTGCGCCCCTGCCTTCCGACAGGTTTGCCCTTTTCGCCCGCGTATTCTGTTCTCTAACGTGCAGCCAGATCTGGTAGTACCATCTTACACTGCGCACTCTACCACCAGTCAAGCATCTGCTGTGATAATTCCTTCGTGAGAGTCTCTCTATTGTCTCTCATAAAAGTCTCAGGCGCCCCGTCTAGGGCTCGATGGCCTTCGCCTCAAACACCCGGATCTTCTGCCTGTCGGCAAAACGCTTCCCTTCCGGTCCCAGGGCAGGCACCACTATGAGCACCTTGTCCTGGACACTGCAGTCATAGGCCTTGTCATCAAACTCGAATACCCTGTCCAGCTTGACCGACGTGTCGCTGACCTCGATGCCGATGGCGATCCGATGCACCGTCAACCCGTCATCCCGGGTGGCCAGCATGTCGAATGTATGGTCCGCGCCCGACTTGCCCCTCATTACCGCGTACTGTTCCGCCTCATAACCACGTTTCTTCAAATACTCAGCCAGCGCGGTCTTCGAGGTGAACTTGAAGGACTCCGCCACTCCCGCAGACTCCACCTGAGGCAGGCTCAGCCCCAGGACCGAATCCAGGTCCCAGCTCTGAATGATCTTGATCTTCTGCTGGTCGGCCAGGGCCTCCGCCTCTTTCTTCATCGTGGGCACCACCACCATTATCTTGTCGTGAATCCCACAATCATAGGCTTTGTCGTCGAAACTGAATACCCTGTCAATGCCCAGCTCCTGAGCAGAGTTCTCAATCCCCACCGCTATTCGGTGTTGCACTACTCCATCGTCCCTGACGGCGAGCATGTCGAAGACGTGCTCTGCACCTGACCTGCCTTTGGCCTTGGCATTCTCATGCACCTCAAACCCTCTCTCTTGAAGGAACTTGATCAGCCGCGGTTTGTGGTTCATCTCGAAGGTGAGCGTCAGCCGCATGTCGTCCTTCTTGGTCAAGGCGTAGGTGTAGGCATCGACCTCCATCGCCTTTTCCTCCGGCACCACCACCCCGCACTTGAGACAGCGCCACTTGATGGCCGGATGGCCGAATACCTCGCCGCAATCACGGCACTTGCGCAGCACGCCCAAGCTGGTGAAGTCCTGCCCCGTGGACCGCAGTTCCTGATAGCACTTGGGACACACCAGCTTCCCGCTTCTGCTGAACTCCTCTTCTACTCCCGCATACTGGCAAACCGTGTGCACCAGCACTCTCCCCCGGACAATCCGGCCCGACGCGCATTTGACGCAGTAGTACCCCGGAGTCAGATTGAGAGACTTGCATTGGGGACAATAGATGTATTTCTCAGAAAAGACCCTCTCCAGTATCCCTGCCTTCGCCAGGTTCTCCAGGAGCGCCAGCAAATCCTTGTCTGAGATGCTGACGATCTTCGCCGCTTCAGGGTAGTAGTAGCCCATCTCCCTGTCGGGGTCTATCTGGGGCTTCAACTCCGCTACCGCCCCCGAGAGCAATGCCCCCAGGAGCTTGGCGGCCTTGTCATCGCGCCACACAGGCTTGCTGACATCCATTCCTTGTGTCTCCTACGATACCCTGACGCTCATGTCCGCCGCGTCGCCGCGGGATGACCTGCCCACACCGGTGTGACCAAAGATGGATTCCCGGAATCTGGTGGGGTGTTACTTCTTCTCATGGGCAGGCGGCCTGTTGCCGGCCAGCGCTGACGACATCAGGACGCGCGGCACCCTGCCGATCAGCTTCTCCACTTCTTCGCGGTCCTGACAGTACTTGGTCAGCGCCTCACCGCTGATGGTGCCCTTGAGATAGAGATTGACCAGGGACTGATCCAGGCTTTCCATGCCATCTTGAGCGCTGGTCCGGATCACGTTGGGCAGCTGGAATATCTTCCCCTCGCGAATGAGGTTGCTGACCGCCGCCGTCCCCATCATCACCTCCACCGCGGCAATCCTCCCCGACCCATCGGCCCTCGGCACCAGCGCCTGGCACAATACACCCACTATGAGTGAGGCCAGTCTTGTCTGGGCCAGGTAGCGGTGTTCCGGCGGAAACATGTCGATTACCCTCTCCATGGCCTGATAAGAACTGGGAGCATGGCCCGTGCTGAAAACCATGTGCCCGGTCTCCGCAATAGTCAGCACTGCCGCAGCAGTCTCCAGGTCTCGCATCTCGCCCACCAGAATTACATCCGGGTCCTGCCTCAGAGAGTGCTTCAGCGCTTGGGCAAAACTCAGCGTATCTGTGCCCACCTCACGCTGGGTTATGGCCGACTTCAACGGTACATGGGCATACTCAATGGGATCCTCGATGGTCAGTATGTGGCACATCCTGTTGGCGTTGATATGATGCAGCATGGCTGCCAGAGTAGTGCTCTTGCCGCTCCCGGTTGGCCCCGAGACTACCACCAACCCCCTCGGCTTCGTAGCCAGATCCTTGCAGATGGCCGGCAGCTCCAACTCGTCCAAAGTCGGTATCTTGGGCGGCAGAAGACGAATCGCCAGACTGATGCTGCCCCTCTGTTGGGCAGCGTTGCACCGGATCCTCCCGACACCAGGGACATTGTAGCCAAAGTCCAACTCCAGCGTGCGATAGAACTCTTCTCGCTCCTCCGGTGTAGTGAGATCCACCAGGGCCGCCCTGGCGTCTTCCGGCTGCACCGGCTCGACATCAATAAGAGGGTCGATGTCGCCCACCACCCGCAGGAAAGGCGGAAACCCAACCACCAGATGCAAGTCCGACGCTTTTCGCTTGTCTGCCAACCGAATCAGATCTAGAATACTACCCTTCATCGTTCCCTCGCTCCGAAGGACGGCAGTGGTTGCCGCCCTTACCCGCTCAACTCCATCGAGAAGTTCACGCCGTCTTCAGTAACAGTGATGTTGCTGATAATCACCGTCGCGAACCTCCCGCTGTCATACAGCAACCTGCCGTAGTACCTGAGGATCTCTTCCTCCGTGGCGGCAGAGCCGCTTATCTTGATCTCCTTGGAACTTGTGTCGACGTTCTCAAGGAACACACTGCATTCCGAGGCGTACTCGTGCACGACATCAAGGTCAGCCTTGAGTGTATCCCTGGAGGTATCGAGACTGACCAACAAGCTGTTCAGATTCGCCGCAGGAGCCTCAGCCGCACCGACTTGCGTGTTCAGCGCCTCCAAGGCCTCAGTGCCGAGCTGCTGTTCAACAATCGCGGCATTGGTGTTGTCCCGTCGATCCTCAAGATCGCTGTTTTCACCCTTCAGAGAGACTATCCCCCAGGTACCCATGCCTATCAGCACGACACCCACCAGGACAGTCGGCACCCAGAGTACTTCGGAAAGCGGCCGTTTCCTGACCTGGTATATCTCGGGCAGCGCATTGAAATTCACCACCGAGTAGGCTACAGCCCCGGGCTCCGTCACCAGAACATCTTTCAGCGCCAAGCCGATGCAGGTCATGTATTTGCCTGGGTCGAAGCCCTCCAATCCGGTTAGCGGCGATTCCATGTCGCGCACCGGGCGCTCCCGCGGCCCCGCCAGAGAAGCCTTGTCGCTGTCCTGTTCCACCAGATCGCCGGATACCAGTATCGGCACCGTAAGATCGACAGGTTTGTCCAAGTGAGCCGCATTGTAGAAGGAAACCGATCTCTCCAGCTCGCTTCTCAGAACCGCTATTCTCTCACCTTGACTCATCTCGGGGGCCACCTGCAGGCTGCGAACGACCTCCGGTATGCCTTCCCCGAGCACAATGATATCCATGGAATCCTGGCATGTGTCCACGATAATGGCCCTAGGCTCGTTCGATGCCCTAGCCAGACACAGCGGCTTGATATCCATCGTGACGGGTCTGAGGCCTGCCACCTTCAGAGTGGCCATGACCGAATCCACCTTGTCTTTCGGCGTGACGCACAGATAGACCTTCATCTGTCCGTGCTCAACAACAAGCACCTGCCAGGAGAGGTACACGCCCTCCAGAGGTATCCCCAGGCTGTGGGCGGCTTCCCGGCCTATAGCCTCAGATCGCAGATTCTCCGGCAGTTCGGGCAGCAGTAGCATCTGATACAGGCAGTTTAGCCCGCTGATGCCGACTGTCACCTTCCTCCGCAGTATGTGTGAGCTGTGCCAGAGCTCCTTGATCTTGGCGGCTACAGCCTGCTGGTCCTGGACTACGCCTTCCTTGATCAGTCCCTTATCAAGGGCGACCGTGGCCCACTTCTGGGGCTCCCTGCCCTTGCTGGCCAGTACCGAGATTGATGAATCATCTATGTAGAGACTTATCTGCTGCTTTGCCATCTTCCCACTTTTCTCTTTCCGGGACTTTCTTTCCCATTCTCTGCCTGATCAGATTCGCCCGGCTCAGTCTTGTGACTTCCGGCCTGCAGAGCTACTCTCCCACCCCGGCATAGACCTGCAGACTGAGGGTCATGCTCTCAAAATTCAGCGACACCGACTCGATGCTGGCCGACGGCAACCAGTAGCCCAGCCTGCCCACTAATCTCAGGAAACCCTCCGTGTCACCTGTGAACGAAACGGTGACTCCAAAGGCCTGAAAAGTGCTCTTGTTCACCGTTTCAGATCCCGGTTCGGAACAGTTGACACTCGTTATCGCCAACCCGGAATCAGCGGCGGCATTGAACAACGCATCCTCTACATCCATCGACTGCTTGGCCGAGGGGAACTGGGTCGCCAGTTCGGCCATGGTCAGGTTGGCCACCGCCAACCTGTTCTCCAAAGCCCTTCTCTCGAGGCTCTTCTCAACCAGAGTGGTCGAGGCCGTGTTGACTTCGTCTTTCAGATCGCTGTTCCGTGACTGTTCCTGGGCGTAGAGCACGACCACCAGCACCACCCCAACGCCCAGAATCAGGATGGTCAGGATCCACTTGGTCATAGGAGAGATAGTAAACGAGGTATTCACGTTCTTGGACTTCAACGAATCTAAAAATTTCATTCTCTCATAACTCCGCCATGAAGTTCGCGCCCATCGTCAATAGAGCTATCTTGCCATACATCTCAGCTTGTCAGACATCTCGACGGTGCGACCCATATCACTGGTTGATTTTGCCATGACCTTGAGGGGGAGAGAAGGCCCGAATGGCCAAGAAAACTGAGCCACGTAGCTCATTTGCCGCGGCA
>DAIQQD010000323.1:0-1673 GCA_036787015.1 Chloroflexota bacterium | reverse complement strand
TTGTTGAGGGGTTTCGGAGCGCGATGAACGAGACGTGGAATCACATAACTGATGTACTGGTGGTGGGGTCCGGTGGTGGGGGCATGACGGCAGCGCTCATGGCCAAGGATCGCGGCGCCGATGCCCTGGTGACCGAGAAGAGCGGCCTCTATGGTGGTTCTACAGCCATGTCCGGTGGGTCCATCTGGATACCGAACAACCATTTGATGAAGAGAGCAGGTCTGCCGGACTCGCCGGAAGAGGCATTGACCTATCTGAAGGCTGTCACTGCCGGCAAGGTCTCTGATGAGCGGCTGCGAGCCTATACAAAGACTGCCCCGGAAATGGTCCACTACCTGGAGGAGAAGAGCCGCGTCCGGTTTCAGATTGTGCCGGGCTACTCCGACTACTATCCGGACGTCGAAGGCAGTAAGCCTGGGGGCGGACGCACTATTGAAGCAGTGCCTTTTGATGTCAGGAAACTCGGAAGAGTGCGCGCTGAGCTGCGTCCGCTGCCGCACCAGGCGCGAGTGTTCGGCAGAATGATGGCCACGGCGTACGATGCGCATGGACTACTGGACTCCTCGATGCTGGGGCGCATGAGGGCGGCCCGCATCTTCGCACTGTACGTACTGAACCCGTTTCGCAGCCTTTCCAGTATTGACACCCGCCGGACTCTAGGGAATGCTCTCGTAGGTCGACTGCGCCTGTCTCTGGCCGACCGCAACATCCCGATCTTGCTGAATACATCTGCGAGCCACCTGATCATTGAGGGTGGCCGCGTTATCGGCCTGGAAGCACAGAAGGCCGGACAGAGTGTGCGTATCAGGGCCAACAGAGCCGTGATCCTGGCTGCCGGTGGCTTCGCTCACAACAAGGCCATGCGGGAGAAGTACCAGCGCCAGCC
Organism: Chloroflexota bacterium; assembly: GCA_036787015.1. Classification (GTDB taxonomy): domain Bacteria; phylum Chloroflexota; class Dehalococcoidia; order UBA2247; family RBG-13-53-26; genus JAFGCL01. Next base: position 787 of record DAIQQD010000323.1, on the reverse strand, counting down.
CATCACGGACGCCTGGACCGTAGCCAGCCCTGCTGATGATGGTGATGGTATCCAGATGGGTATCGAGCTGGGAGCAAAGGTGGACTTCATGGATGATGCCTGGTGGATGCCCACCAGCCTGGCACTGGGAGAAGAGATGCCCATTATGAGTATCGTCGATCGATCCCTTCCCGGCTGCATCATCGTGAACAAGAAGGGGAAGCGCTTCACCAACGAAGCCGCTCCCTATATCGATGTGGTCAAGAATCAGTATGCCAGCCACTTCAAGGAGGGCGGTGCTATCCCGGCCTATTTCATCATGGACCAGCGCTTTCGCAGCAGGTACCCCGCGGGCCCGATGCTGCCCATGTACACGCCGAAGAGATTCATATCGAACGGCTACCTGAAGGTAGCGGATACGCTTGAGAGTCTGGCGGAGAAGTGCGGCATAGATCCTCAGGGGCTGGCGGCCGAAGTGGCAAGGTTCAACCAGTACGCAGTTGCTGGCAAAGACCTGGACTTCAAGAAAGGTGACAATAGCATAGACCGCTTCTACAGCGATCCGTCTGTCGGGCCAAATCCGTGTCTTGGCCCGCTGGACAAGCCGCCGTTCTGTGCCATCGAGCTCTGGCCCGGCGACCTGGGCACCAAGGGCGGCCTGGTCGCGGACGATCACGCCCGGGTGCTGCGCCAGGACGGATCGCCAATCGAAGGTCTGTATGCCACCGGCAATTGCTCCGCCTCTGTGATGGGGAACTCGTATGCCGGTGCCGGTGCTACCATCGGCCCGTCGATGGTGTTCGGGTAC
>DAIQQD010000137.1:4326-5962 GCA_036787015.1 Chloroflexota bacterium | reverse complement strand
AGGCCCGGGTGTGGGAGCGGGGCGCGGGCGAGACGCTCTCCTGCGGCACCGGCGCCTGCGCCATCGCGGTCGCCTCGCGCCTGCATGACTACGTGGACAGCCCGGTTGACATAAAACTGCCGGGCGGAACATTGAGCGTGAAATGGGACAAGAAAGGCAGCGTGTATCTCACCGGGCCCGCGGAGCTGGTGTTCACCGGCGAATGGCCCGGCCGCCAAGCATCGGAGGAGCAATGAGAGTATCCAGACGCATCGAGCAACTGCCCCCTTACCTCTTCGTGCAGATCTCGCGGAAGATCGAGGAGCGGAAGAAACGGGGAGACAAGGTCATCAGCTTCGCCATCGGCGATCCCGACATCCCGACGCCCGACCATATCATCGAGCGCCTGTGCCGCGAGGCCAGGGTGCCGGCCAACCACCGCTACCCGGAGACCTACGGCCTGGAAGAAGTGCGGCAGGCGGTGGTGGAGTGGTACGAGCGGCGCTTCGGCGTGACGCTGGACCGCGACAAGGAGGTCCTGCCTTTGATCGGGTCCAAGGAGGGCGTGGGGCACGTGGCCTTCTGCTTCATCGACCCGGGCGACGTGGCCCTGATTCCGGACCCGGGGTATCCGGTCTATGCCGTCAGCACCATGTTCGCCGGCGGTGAGCCATACTTGATGCCTTTGACCGAGGAGAACAACTTCCTGCCCGACCTGGACAAGATCCCGGCCGAGGCGGCCCGGCGCGCCAAGCTTATGTGGATCAACTATCCCAACAACCCCACGGGCGCGGTGGCCGAGGCCGATTTCTTCGAGCGGGTGGTCCGCTTCGCCAGGAAGCACGACATCGTGGTCTGCCACGATGCGCCCTACACCGAGGTGGCCTTCGACGGCTACCGGCCGATGAGCATGCTCCAGGTCAAAGGGGCCAAGGACGTCTGCCTGGAGTTCCAGTCCTGCTCCAAGGCCTACAACATGACCGGCTGGCGCATCGGCATGGCGGTGGGCAATGCGGAGATGCGCGATGCCCTGATGCGGTTCAAATCCAATCTCGACTCGGGCATACCGCAGGCGATCCAGTACGCGGCGATCGAGGCCCTGCGGGGTGACCAGAAGTGCATCGACGATCACAATGCCATCTACCAGAAGAGACGCGATCGCATGCTGAAGGTGCTGCGGGAGATGGGTCTTCGCGTCCGGACGCCCAAAGCGAGCCTTTACCTGTGGGCCAGGATCCCGGACGGCTATACCTCGGCGGACTATGCCGCGCAGATTCTGGATGCCACCGGGGTGGTGGTGACACCGGGCACCGGCTATGGGAAATACGGCGAGGGTTACATCCGTCTGTCGGTCACGGCCGCGGACGCGGACATCGATGAAGGTCTGTCCAGGCTGTCGGCCTGGAGCCGGGCCCAGGGGGGCAAAAAATAGGTTTACATAAAAGGCCGGTATGCCGCACGAAAACGGCGGCCAGGGCCCCAAACGCTTGACATAATCGATTTAACATAATTCTTTACATAACAACGAAACCGGTTGACATAAAGGAGGCAAAATTCCGAGGCCAACAGTATCGACAGCGGCGACCCGGGAAAAGGGTTTTCTGGTAGGTGTTGAGGTCTCCACCCGGTCGTCCAACCGGTGGACCCTGGACGATTC
>DAIQQD010000137.1:0-4226 GCA_036787015.1 Chloroflexota bacterium | reverse complement strand
GGAGGCGTCGGCACCAGGGGTCCGGGCGAAATGCAGTTGGAGAGCGACCGCCGCCTGGTGGAGCGCCGGATCCACCGGCTGAAGAAGGAGCTGGGCGAGGTGCGGAAGCACCGTACCTTATATAGAACGAACCGCAGGAGGAGCGGGGTCACGGTGGCGGCCCTGGTCGGCTACACCAATGCCGGCAAGAGCACGCTGCTGAACACCCTCAGCGGGGCCGAAGTCCTGGTGGAGGACAAGCTGTTCGCCACGCTGGACCCGACGACGCGGCGGCTGAGACTGCCGGACGGTCAGACCGTGCTGCTGACGGACACGGTCGGCTTCATTCACAAGCTGCCGCCGACGGTGGTGGCCGCCTTCCGGGCCACGCTGGAGGAACTGGAGGAGGCGGACCTCCTGCTCCACGTAGTAGACATAACGCACAAGAACGCCGCGGAGCAGTGCCAGACGGTGGAGGACATCCTGGCCGATCTCGGCCTGGAACAGAAGCCCAGGCTGACGCTGCTCAACAAGGTGGACCTGCTGGGTCCGGGGGTGCCCACCCCCGACGAGTTGGAGGAGCGGCTGCAGATTGCGCAGGAAGGCATGCTGCTGGTTTCGGCCAGCCAGGGCACCGGCCTGGACCGGTTGCTGCAGCGCATCTCCGAAACACTGGTTTCCCCAAGGTCTTGACAGCCGCCCGCCGCAGTGGTAGGGTCACAAAAGGTACATTCTGCGACATCTACCTGAAATGGAGGTTGGCGGGCCAATGACTATCACCGAGGCCATCGAGCAGTTCCTGCAATATGTGGAAATCGAAAAGGGCTATTCCCGCCTGACGGTCGAGTCATATCGACGGTATCTGGGGAAGTTTTCGCAGTGGGTCGCCGAATCCACCAAAGCGACATCGGTGGGGGACATCAATGTGGACCTGGTCCGGGACTACCGGCTGCACCTGGCCCGGTCGACCGGCCCCGATGGGCGGGAGCTGAAGAGGGTCACCCAGGGGTACTACCTCATCGCCCTGAGGGCCCTGCTGCGGTACCTCTCGGTGCAGCGGGACATGGAGGTCATGGCGGCGGACAAGATCGAGCTGCCGAAGGCGGGAGCGCGGAACGTGTCCTTCCTGAAGCTGGACGAGATGGAGCGGCTCGTGGCCACGCCGGATGTGTCGGATGAGACGGGACTGCGGGACCGGGCCATCCTGGAGATGCTGTTCAGCACTGGCCTGAGGGTCTCGGAGCTGGTGAAGCTGAACCGGGACCAGATCGACCTGGAGCGCAAGGAGCTGGGGGTCATCGGCAAAGGCAACCGGGCGCGGGTGGTGTTCCTCTCGGACGATGCGGCGGCCTGGGTGCGGAAGTACCTCGATGCCCGCGAGGACTACTTCAAGCCGCTCTTCATCCGGTATGCCGGCCGGGGGATCGCGGGCAAGGACGGCGAGAAGATGCGCCTGACGACGCGGTCCGTGCAGCGGATCGTGGCCGGGTGCGCCAGGTCAGCCATGCTGCAGGTGAAGACCACGCCCCACACCCTGCGGCACTCGTTCGCCACCGACCTCCTCAGCGGCGGGGCGGACATCCGCTCCGTGCAGGAGATGCTGGGGCACAAGAGCATCACCACCACCCAGGTGTACACCCACGTCACGGACAAGCGGCTCAAAGAGGTCCACCGGGCCTTTCACGGGCGGAAGAAACCGGAAGAGCCGGCGCCGGCGGCGGGATAGGTTTTCTTTCGTTCTTTCGCTAGTATTATGTCAAGTTACATCTTGACGGGTTTCGGCGGTCTTGGCTAGACTTAGGCCCAGAGCGGGTGTAACTCAGCGGTAGAGTACTTGCTTCCCAAGCAAGGGGTCGCGAGTTCGAATCTCGTCACCCGCTCCAGCTTTGGAAACCAGGGGCTCCCCTCGTGGGAGCCTTTTCTGGTTTCGACCGAGGCAAGGAGTCGAAAAAGCCCTGGTCTGCCGACGCCTTGACTGGATGCCAGAAAACGACAAAAGCCGTCGTCACTTGGAGCTCACGGACTAATCACATGGCGGTCACACTTTCTTGACCGTCCAGGAGGAAAGGGGCTTAAGATGGCGGCGACAGCAGGAAAGACTAGGAGGCAGGGCATGGATAACGGCAGTATTCCATTGGAGCGGCTAGCAAGGCATTTTGAGGCCTACAACCGGAGCGAGGGGAAGTCCCACCAGACGGTAATCTGGTACTCACGAGTGGTTGGGTACTTCGGAGACTACCTGAAAGAGCGGCAGCTGGCTGATACCCTGGACAACCTCAGCGTGGACTTGGTAAGGGATTTCGTCCTGCACCTCCAGACCCGGAGGAAGTGGCCTGATCGGCAGTGTCACTTGGCAGAGCAGAATCTGCGGGCCATAAGCGTTCAGACCTATGTCCGGGCGCTAAGGGGCTTCTTCAACTGGATCTACAGGGAAGGCTACACTCGCGAGAACATATTGGCCAATCTGAGGCCACCCAAGGCTCCTCGGACACTAGCGGAGGTGTTGAGGGACGAAGAGGTAGGCAGGATCCTGGCCTGTATTGACCTGGAAACGTCTTGGGGATCCCGGGACAGTGCCATGCTAATCGTCATGCTTGATACCGGACTCCGGCTATCAGAGGTGGCCAATTTGGCCATGGCCAACGCACATCTGGATGAAGGATATCTCAAGGTAATGGGCAAGGGTGCCAAGGAACGTATGGTGCCCATCGGCGGCGTGGCCCAGAAGGCGTTGTTAAGGTATGTCTACAAGTTCCGGCCTGAGCCGCTCAATGCCAGTGAGGACACACTCTTCTTGACTCCTGAAGGCAGAGCCATGAGCGCCAATGGCGTACAGATGGTGATCCGCCGTCTCGCCTTGAAATCGGGGGTGAAGCGTCTACATCCACACCTCTGCCGGCATACGTTTGCCACCAACTACCTCATGAATGGGGGCGATGTCTTCACCCTGCAGCAGATCCTGGGCCACACCACTCTGGAGATGGTGAGGCGTTATGTCAACTTAGCATCGGCGCATGTCAGGGTTCAGCATCGGAAGTTCTCGCCCATGGACAGGATGAAACCCAACATCTCGAAGTCTCCTTGAGCCAAGCGTGAATGGGTGGCGGAAGGGGAGCGCACGAAGGAGTTGATGCAGCGACAGATGTGAGCCGAGCGTGACCTTCTGAGACCTGTTCTGTCTGCCGCTGGTGAGACCGACGGCTTGACTATGTTTTCCTATGGGCCTGCGGTCCGACTAGGCAAGGAGTCGAAAGCCGATTTTTGCGCATTCCCAAGCACGAAAGCATGAGTGCTTGATTTCCAGGCATATTGTCACGACGCTCAACTGGAAAAAGCTGGCAAGTCATGGTGGGGAGCAGTGGTTCCGATACTGTGATCTTCTGACTGCCAGTTACGAGTGAGGCGTGACAAGCCATGATCCCGCGAACAAAGGCGTGTCATCTCGTTTTGGTGGATCAGCGCGTTTGTGCTTGGCTGTGACGTCTTGTCCCATGGCATGCCACCCAGTCCGTTGGCAAGAATGTTGGCAACCTCCGGCTACACCTCTCCAAGCAGTGGTGTGCAATACTGGACTCGAACCGCACGCTACCATTGAACGAACCTCGGCATGTCGTCTTTGTTGCACCTACGAATACCCCTCCGCTGAACCAACGGTAATCATCGTACCAGCCCCCACAACACAAGACAACAAGCATCTCCCTTCTGGAGCTGACCCATTCAACAAGGCAACTCAATCCGGAATCTACTGACAGCACAGAACGCGCACGGCCTCCTACCGGACGAATGAGACACGCTGCACAAGGAGACAAACATGTGACAACGGTGCTGTCTTTTGAGACACAACCGCGAGTCCACAGTAGGAGAATTGCCGGTGCACTTGGTTGTGGTGATTGCGCGCGGAAGGTCCGATGCCGCCGTCTTCCAACAGACAAGAGTTTATGTGGTCTACCGCTAGGAGGTGGCCACAGGTGACACAACCTGAATAAGATGTAGCGCTGAATGACTAACACATCAATTTGCCGCATTGGCGTGTTCTACGACGGGTTCTATTTCACCATTGCACGCAAGCGCATGTACGGCGACCTTGGCTGGCTGCAGTTCAAGCCCTTCCACAAATTGCTGGAGGGCTACGTCCGAGAGAAAGAGCCGGACTACACTCAGCATCACGTCGTATATGCTGCCTGGCTTCAAGGTATATACGCTAGACACCAAGCGGCTGAGAAGCAATTGAAGGACGATAGAAGACT
>DAIQQD010000013.1:0-19660 GCA_036787015.1 Chloroflexota bacterium | reverse complement strand
AATCACGAGCAGACTTCCATAGCATTTCCTGTTCTTCGCTTAACGCTAGGTCCATCTTCGTCCCCTTTCTTTCGATCTACTTCTTCGGCGCCGGCTTGGGCTCTCTGGGACATCCCAGGGCGCCAGCCGCAGCGTTGCGGGCCACTTCCGTGGTGCCGGCAGCAATCGTATTGCAGACAGTGCTCAGGTAGAGGTGTTTCATCCTCCCACCGAGCCTGGTCCACTTGTCCTTCACCGGGTCCGTCTGTCTCCAGTTGCCGCCCACGGGTCCAAGCTGTCCGTACATCCCCATAATCTGCATGCCCACCTGAGCCACACGCTGGGTGGTCACGCCGCCCAGTATCTTGACGGTATTGGCCGTGCTGACCACATTCCCACCGGTCAGCGCCAGGTGGTTCAGCTTGTAGCCGACGTTCCGGGCAATTTCCTGTTGAATGGCCACGTCCGCCAGCCTGTTTCGGATCATCTTGTTCTTAGACAGCGGCACGCCGTCGACGTCCTTGGTTTCCTTGCAGTACTCGACCAGGAGGTCGATGTCCCGCCTGATGTTGATCAGGAGCATCACGCCGTAGGCCCTCTCATGGCTGAGAGCCGCCATGACGATCTTCCAGCCCCCGTTGATCTCGCCCAGCAGGTTCTCCTTGGGGACTTTGACGTTGTCATAGAAGACCTCGTTGAATGCTTTCAGGCCGCTCATCATCTCCAGTGGCCGCATAGTGATCCCGGGAGTCTTCTTGAGCTCCACCAGGATAATGCTGATGCCACGGTGCTTGAGCAGGTTCGGATCGGTCCGGACGTACACCGGCTCCAAGTCAGCCTTATGGGCCGCGCTCTGCCAGGTCTTCTGACCGTTCAGTATGAAGTAGTCACCCTGCAGTTCAGCCTTCAACTGTATGTTCGCCAAGTCTGAGCCGGCATTCGGCTCGCTCATGCCCGTGGCGCCCTTGATCTCGCCGCGGACCATCATCGGCAGGTACTTCATTCTCTGAGCCTCGGTGCCGAAGTCCAGCAGCAGGTCGCCCATGCCACCCACAAACTGGTATGGATCCAGGCCGGGAGAACCACGATAGGTCATCTCCTCTTCCAGAATGATTTGCTTCCAGAGAGGCTGCTCGTGACCACCGTACTTCTTGGGCCAGGTCAACCCCAGCCATTCCTTGGCGGCGAGCTTCTTCTGCATCGCCAAACTGACCTCGTGGATGTTGTCGAAGGCGTCCTCGTGGTACAAGTCCGGATCCACGCCTGGCCAGTCCTTAGGCAGCTCTTTGTCGAGGAATTCCTTCACCTCTTTTCGGAAGGCTTCTTCCTCTGGAGTAATGCGAAAGTCCATCAAACCCTCCTTTCCTTGGGTTTAGAGTCCCAGTTCCTTGGCCACTACTTCACCGTGATAGGCACTGCTCCCGAAGGAAGCCTCTGCCACCACAGCCTGCTTGGTGAAAAGGTGCATATCGTGATCGTGCTGGAACGCCATTGCCCCATGAATCTCGTGGCCCAGAGCGGTGATCCGGCGAGAGGCCTGGCCCATCCAGGCTTTGGCCAGAGAAACCTCGAGAGCACACGGCAGGTCCTCGCTCACCATCCACGCTGCCCTGCGCGTCATGCAGCGGCATGAGTCAAGGTCGTTCAGCATATTGGCGCAGTGGTGCTGGATGGCCTGGTAAGTGCCAATGGGCTTGCCGAAGGCTACCCTGTCCTTGGCGTACTGCACGCTGATCTCCAGAACGTACTCCAAGCCGCCCAGTACCTCGGAGCACTTGGCCACGGCCGCCCGGTGCATCACCCTCTCCAGGTAGTCCTTGCCCCGGTTAAGGCCACCGAGCATGTCGGACCTCGTCAGCTTGACCCCGTCGAACTTGACCTCGCACTGTCTCTCACCGAACATCGCCGGCAGCAGAGTGCAGGTCACGCCCGGGCTCTTGGCATCCACCAGGAAGAGCGTGACTCCTCCCTTTGTCTTGGTGGCGACGACAATGTAGTCGGCCACGTGAGCGTCGGTAACAAAGAGCTTCGTGCCGCTGACGGTGTAGTGGTGAGCCGCGTGCTTGGCCTCCACCTCAAAGAAGTCGGGCTTGTAGATGGCATGAGGTTCGGCAATGGCCATCGTCAGGACGATTTCGCCCTTTGCCAGTTTGGGCAGGATGGCCTTCTTCTGCTCCTCAGTGCCGAGTTCCAGTACAGTTAGTGCCCCCAGAACCACGGTCGACAGGAATGGCCCGGGCGCGCAGGCCCGCCCCATTTCCTCCATCAGAATCGTGAGGTCCAGGAAACTGGCATCCGATCCACCGTACTGCTCCGGCAGAACCAGCCCCACCCAGCCCAGGTCCGCCATCTTCTTCCACATCTCAGGCCGGTAGCCCTTCGGCTCCTTGGCGAGCTCTTTGACTAGCGTCTTGGGCAATTCAGTCTTAAAGAAATCCCTAGCGGTCTTCCTCAGCATCTCCTGCTGTTCGCTCAGGCCAAAGTCCATTTCGTACTCCTTCTTCCCACAGCTGAACTGGGGCTACTTCCGGGGCAGTTTCAGTCCTGTAGTCGCCATAGTGTTTCTGGCGATCTCCGAAGTGCCGCCTGCCAGACTGTCACCAGCAGTCCAGAGGAACCACCGCCGCAGGTTCTTCCGAAGAGCACCCCACTTGTCGGCCTCTCCCATGTACGCGTAGGGCCCCAGTATCTGCATGCCCCTGTCAAAGAAGCGCAGGCCCATATCATCCGCGAGCACCTTGGCCGCCGACGCCTCATAAGTGAGAGGTATCTTCTTATCGATCTTCCAGCCTATGCTCCAGAGCACCTGCCGGCAAGCCTCGATTTCGATAGCGCTCTCGACCAGTTTGGTTCTGACGCCGGGATCCTGGGAAAGGAGTGTCCCATCGCGCCTCGTCTCCTTCGCATACTGCACCAGATCATGTGTAATCCTCTGGCAGAACCGTGGCTTCGGGAAGCGGGCCCAGAAGCGGTCGAACTCCAGCGTCTTGTTGAGATGAATGACGGCCTCGTTCTTCTTGCCCAGAAGGTGTCTCTTCGGCACCCGCACGTTGTCCAGGAAGACCTCAGTGTGGAAGTAGTCTCCCAGCATGCTGACCATTGGCTGAACCGTCACGCCCGGAAGCTTCTTGTCCAGCATGAGGATGCTGATAGCATTCCAACTCGGGGCCTTGGGATCAACGTTCGTCCGGCAGAAGAGAAATCCATAATCAGATATGTGTGCCAGAGAGCTCCACACTTTCTGGCCGTTCACCAGGAAGCAGTCGTCCTGCTCAATAGCAGTCGTCCGCAGGGCCAGCAGGTCAGAGCCGGCATCCGGTTCGCTCATGGCCAGCCAGAGGATGGTCTCGCCCCTTCCAACACCGGGCAAGAACTCCTGCTTCAGCTCTTCGCTGCCCATATCCAGGATGGTATTGGCCATGGACCAGCATATGGCGCCGGCCGCCCAGGGGACCCGGGCCCAGGCCAGTTCCTCAAACAATATCATCAGATCTGTGTTAGGGCGCTCGGCGCCGCCGTACTTCTTCGGCCAAGTCAAAGGTATCCAGCCCTTCTGACCAAGAAGGCGCACGAATTCCTTTGAGAATGCGCCATGTCCCCAGGAGTCTTCGCCTGACTGTGTGGGGAACTTCTCGGGGGGGTTATCTTTCAGGAAATCCTGTATCTCTCGACGCCATGCCTCTTGCTCGGCAGTGAAACCAAACTCCATGTAGCCTCCTTAGGGGACTATGCCCGCCACAGATCAAGACTCTCCAAGACGGCCGCACTGGCCGATCTGACCGAACCACAGGGCAGACCTGAAGTCTGCCCATACACCCCACCGCAGTACTATTTTGCCCTGTGTGGGGGCAGTTGTGACTGCCCCCACACTAGCGAATCTCACCAATCAGCGTGTTGTGCTAGTTAGCGCCGGGGCCGATCAGGGTGACGGACGCCTGGAACATGCCTGGCGTGCCGCCCTGGGAGTGGGCCAAACCTATCTTCGGGTTCTTCAATTGGCGCTTGTCTGCTCTCCCAAGCTGCTGGTTGTACAGCTCGTAGACCATGCGAAGTCCGCTGGCGCCCACCGGGTGACCAAAGGACTTCAAGCCGCCATCTGTGTTGACCGGCAGATCCCCAGTCAGCGTGAAGGAGTCCTTCTCCACTTCTGCAGGGCCAGTGCCGCGAGGGCAGAAGCCGAGGGACTCGTATATGATGAGCTCAGTAATAGTGAAGCAGTCGTGGACTTCAGCAGAACCGATTTCCTTCCGCGGATCCTTTATTCCAGCCTGCTGATAGGCCTGCTGAGCCGCCACCCAGGTCTCATCCCAGAAGGTGATGTCGACGTCGGAGCGGAACTTGCCCTTGAACGGGTCAATGCGTCCGACCGACAGGCCCAGGCCCTTGATCAGTGCGTGGGGTTTCTTCGAGGCCTTGGCTGTAGCCGCGCTGGTGATAATGGCACAGGCCCCGCCGTCGGTCACCGGGCAGCAGTCGAACAGGCCCAGAGGCCAGGCAATGATGGGGGCCTTCATAGCCGTCTCCAGGGTGATGGCCCTCTTGAAGTGGGCCTTGGGGTGAAGCGCGCCGTTGGCGTGGTTCTTCACCGCGATCTTGGCCAGCATTTCCTTGCCCTTCTCGAAGGGGATCTTGTATTTCTCGAAGTACTGCACCGCCGATTTGGCAAACGACCCTGGTGCCGAGCCCACCACTGTGATCGGATGCAGGCCGCCCGGCATTTCCAGGGCGCCGCTGCCGTAGTCCTTCAGCTTCTCGAAACCAACGCAGAGCACGGTGTCATACATGCCGGCCGCGACTGAGAAGGCACCCACCCTGAGCGCTTCGGCCCCGCTAGCGCAGTTGTTCTCCAGCCTGGTGGCCGGTATCTTGTCGAGCTGGAGCGCCTCTGTCACCGTGGCGCCGGTCCACATGCTGGACGAAACGTTCCCTACAAACACCGCCTCGATGTCCTTTGGTCCTACCTTGGCGTCCTCGTACGCCTCATAGGCGGAGTTGATGATCAAGTCGGACACACCCATCTTCCAGAGGTCACCAAAGGGTGTGCAACCCATTCCGATGATGGCAACTTTGTCTTTTATTGATCCCATTTCTTCACTCCTTCCTACCGAACTGGCTTGCACTTCCAGGCGTAGGCAGCGACGTCGCCCTGCCTCTCCAGCTTCCTGAAGGTCATCTCCATAGGCTGACCGATCTTCAGGGCCTGGATGTCGCCAAAGTCCGTCATTTCAAGCTCCAATCTGGCGCCGTTCTCGAAGTCGATGATGGCCCTGCCTTGCGGCGGGTCCGTGACCTCAGGAATGGTGGGAATAGTATCCGTGCTGAAGCTGTAGAGCTTGACCTTCTCCGGCAGAAGCCTAACCTGATCGTAGTTGTCCTTGGAGAAGCACTTCGGGCAGATTCTGCGGATCGGGAAATCCAGCCAGCCGCACTGTTTGCACTTGCTGGCATGCAGCTTGTACAGAGAATCCCTCTCTCTCCAGAGCTGGGCCAAGCCCGGAGTGATTCCGGTAATCCTGGTGGCTTCCATGAAGAAGAGGTGGCGCAGTCTGAGGTACTTCAAGTAGCCGGGCAGCATCTTCTTGGACTTGAGATAGCCGAGGACGCCATGCCGGTCCTTCATCTTTTCAATAGCGTCCGTGACCTTGAGGAGCATCACGTCGACGCCATCGCCCCAGGCAGCCACCAGTATGGTGTCGCCCGCCTTCGCCTGCTGCAGTGCCGCCACCAGCAGCATCAGCGGGTGAGCTGCGCCGGTGGCTCCCATGACGCCGAACAGGCCATCCTGCACCTGGGTCTTAGGGTCGAATTTCAGTGCGCCGGCTATGCCCGCATGCGTCCTGGCGTCCGGCCCGCTGTAGACCAGCTTGGAAATGCCGGCGACGTCAACTCCAAACTTCTTCATGGCGGCCGCGATGGCCGACTGCATCATAGGCGTGTAGCCTTCCGGCCCGGTGAAACGATCGCTCCAAACATGGACGAACTTGTCACCGTTCGGTCTCCACGTGTCAGTGAAATCCGTGGAGAAAGAGTGGAAGCCTTCGATGGTGGCGACGACGTCCTTGTCACCCACCAGAAGAGCAGCAGCGCCGTCGCCTGAATTCGACTCCAGGGCCGAAAGCGGAGCACCGAGGCGGCAATCGGACGCCGAGACCAGCATCTTCTTGGCTGAGCCGGCCTTCACGGCATCCATGGCCAGCCTCACCGCCGTCAGGCCGCCCCTCAAAGAGTTGCCAATGTCCGCCGTGAGAATGTTGTCACCAAAGTCGAGCGCAGCCGCGGCCGCAGCGGCCAGCTGCTTCTCGTCGAACGGCGCGGACGTTGAGGCGTTGATCAGGCCATTGATCGACTCGTGATCCTTCCCCTTCGTGCAGTCGAGGATGGCATCAACCGCCATTGTCAGAGCGTCTTCGTCAGCACCCGCTACGGATCGCTCTCCAGCGCCCCCCTTGCCCTCGAGAACCATCATCTCGCGGGCCAATCTGTAAAGGGGTACATACGCGCCATAGGAACAGATACCTACCATTTTCCCTCCTTCATAGTTGGTCTTACTAGCCATGGAGCATCGTGGTCTATTGATGCCCGGCACGAACCGCTATCTATGCTTGTCAACAACATCACGAAATGCACCAGGGGTCGAAATGCAGCCGGGCTCCATCGCGGCTTGAACCGGACATGCCCCGGCAAGAGAGATCTGTATGGCTGTGGGGTTGAAGTCTGAGGTCAGCAGAAGAGGATATGTAAAAAGACAAGAATCGTGCGGGATGCCGCGGAAGCACCCCGAATTGTTCAGTCTCTCGGTGCCACCCCACAAAAGGTAATTATAGCGTTTCCCACTGACCGTGTAAAACTTGGTCGCTCAGCCCTCCCCCTATGCTGGACAACAGCATCCTGCGCTAACGTTCACTCCTGTCGTTAATCTTCGCCAGACATCAACCACTTGGGCTGGGCAGAGTCTCTTGGCTTCGCCTACCATTGGCCCTCCTCAGACGGGGAAATGACAAGCCTCTTTGGAAGTCACAACCAGAGGTTGTTGGTGTTGGCAGAACCCGCCGCACCGCAGTATAATTCACAGCGGTGGTTCTAAGTCTAGGTTACCGAAGCTGCGACTAATCACGTCCAAAGGCTGTGGGTGACCCAGGTTGAGCCAACTATAATTTGTGAGGAAAGGAGGTCATCCATAGGCACGGAGGACAAGACACTAACATGCTCCGACTGCGGGGCCAGTTTCACCTTCACGGCGAGAGAACAGGAGATGTTCGCATCCAGGGGCTACACCAACGAGCCCAAGCGGTGTCTCACCTGCCGGGAGGCAAGGAGATCATCCCGCGAGAGCTCCGGCGATGGCGGTGGAATGAGGCCCAAGCGCCAGATGTTTCCCACTATTTGCGCCCAGTGCGGCAAGGAAACCCAGGTGCCGTTCCAACCGAGGGGCGATCGCCCAGTCTATTGCAGCGATTGCTACAACAGGATGAGACCGGCAGGCGGTCGGTAGACACTGAGTCGAACCACGAAAAGGGGCTGGGTTCGAACCCAGCCCCTTTCAGTATGGGCGGAAACCTCAAATTAGCCCGGCTGCCAATTTCAACAGAGATGTGCCATCTGCGGGTGGCAGACAGCCCCGGCTTGAAATGAACTGACTATGCCTCGGCCTTGAGAATCTTCTCCTTCAGCGTTTCCCATTGCTCTGTGGTCAGCACACAGAGATTCCCTTCCTCCCCAATCTCCACATGGTTGTCCCCTATCTTCACCACCGGACAACACGAACCAGCATTGCATAGTGTTACTAGCTTCATACTACTTGACATCCTCCTTCCCTATTGTGAACCCCGAATACTTGGACATCAAACCACCCGCAAACAATGACAATATACCTTGCAGGAGACTACGCGTATGCGACTTCGGTCTCATTGCCAAAAGACAACCGGCTACCCCCGATCGAGGGCCAAAGGCACCTCCTCCGCCTCGTGCTCTACAACACGAAGGCCTTCTGACCGCCACATTGTGCTTCGGGATCGCCCTGCTGGGTTCCGGCTGTCCCTTTCTTGCCCGGCTTCACCCGGTCCGGACAGATGGGTTTGAAGTCGCAGCGGCGGCATATGATCCCAGGCTGAGGACGGAACCTCTTATCGCAGCATATGGATCGCGCCGTGAGAAGCAAATCCCACCGGGCTCTGTCCAGAACGGCTCCCTCAATCGGAGCTGTATCCACCAACCCCGAAGACAGGTAAATGAAAGAGGCTTTGGATACCGGATAGGGCATCTTCCGGGACAGCACCAGGGCATTCAGATAGAGCTGCGTCCAGTCGCTGGCCTCTGGAGTGTTCCCAGTCTTGTAGTCGATGATGTGAAGGGTTCCGTCACCCTGGAGATCGACCCGGTCTATCCTACCATGCAGGACAAGCCCCGGGGTGATCTCTGTCTCAAACCAGGCCTCCACCAAGTACGGCCTGATTCGGATGTCATGGCTGGTGACGAAGGAACCCAGTTGCTTGAGAGCCTTCTCCGCCCAACGACGTTCATCTTCGTGGCCCCTGAAACCAATCCGGTAGCGCCGCCAGTTCTTCCTCAACAGCCTCACCATCGTCTCCATGTTGCGCTCATCCAGCGGCACTGTGGTCAAGAATTCCTTCAGCGTGTCATGCACGTGGTTTCCCATAGTGAAGTAGGGTCTTGGCCCACCGTACTCATCGCCGAGACGATCGATATAACGGAACTTGTATTGCTTCGGGCATTGACGGAAGCACGTCACGGCAGTGGGAGAAAGTTTCAATGATGATGCACCCCGTCTTGTCCCGACCCGTGCCGGAGCCTCAGTGAGACGGAAGCTGGTACAGTCCTGGCTGGCTATCCCTGCCAATCTCTCTTCTCCATTGGCCATCTGCCTGGTTCATCACGGACGCGATATGGCTCGTACGGAACCGGGGTGTTGCTGCGGCTGGATTCGCCTAAGAAATAGAAACGCCTGGAGCGGATGCCCATCAGGATTTCACCCGCAGTCCAAGCCGTCGCCATTTCTGGCAGCCATTCTACCACAAGGCAGTAGGTGCGTATTGCCTGTACGGTTCTTCGTCCGGCGAGCGATCCCTCCTGCCGCTCCGCATCATGAGAAGCAGCGCTCCGACCGGCCAGCCAACGCCCACTCTCTTGGATTTCGGCCTCATGCACCTGCTATAATCGCCATGGCCGACATGGCTCGCAGCTTGGGCCGAAAGCGATGCGTCGTTCCATGACTATGGTGCTTTGCCCGGCTGCTCTGGTATCAGAGGAGGCTAGTAGTTGGCTGAAATTGAGAAGCTGATGCGCGGTCTCGGCAGCAGCCGCTGGGAAGCCCGGCGCGCCGCCAGTGAGGCACTTGTCAACCTGGGCTCACCGGCCGTGGGCCCGCTGATTGACGCGCTCACAGACAAGAACCCTGATGTTCGCTGGGCAGCTATCAGGGCTTTGGGCAGACTGGGTGACCCCATTGCGGTCAAGTCGATCATCAAGGCCCTCCGCGACGAGGACTCTGGGGTGCGCAAGACTGCCGCTGAGGCATTGGGGAAGATAGGCGATGCCAAAGCGACTGCCCCCCTGATCGCCGCCGTCGACGACGAGAATTGGAGCGTGCGCCAGGCGGCCGTGGAGTCTCTAGGCAAGGTGGGCCACCCCAAGGCTGTGGGTGCCATCGTGAATGCCCTCCGCGACGGATACTCAGACGTCCGTCAGGCTGCGGTGGCGGCTGCAGTTCAGATAGGCAAGCCCGCTGTTCCCCCCCTCATCAAGGCGCTGGGCGACGACAACCCCGATACCAGGAGATGCTCCGCAGAAGCTCTGGGCAGGATGAAGGATCAGACCGGCGTTCCGGCGCTGATCGAGAGGCTGGAAGACGGGAACGCCGGCGTGCGTCAGTCCGCCATCGAGGCCCTCGGCAGAATCGGAGACAGCAGCGCCACTGTCCGGCTTGTCGCCATGCTCGAGGATGGAGATTCCAGCGTGCGTTGGACAGCCGCCAGGGCTCTGGGAGACATAGGCAACCTCGAGGCAATCGGACCCCTGACCGTTGCTTTCAAAGACCCCAACTCCGGCGTCCGTTGGGCAGCCTACAAGGCGGCAGACAGTATCTGCCGGCGCTTCAACACACAGGAGGCGCCGCCCAAAATCGACTGACGTTCCCTCCGGCTGATTGCCCGCGCGCTTAGCTTCCGCACCTTGAGTTTTCTGGCCTATTCCTTCATAGTGAAGACACGGGAGGGCAGTTGACATGACAGCAAGAGGACATCGGCCAGACAGGATCAGCCCATTCGCCAAGCTCGTGGGGCTGAGCTTTCCGGAAACGGACGGTCCCCAGTGTGAGCTCAAGATCGAAGACAAGGTGCTCAACGTGTATGGGACGGTGCACGGGGGAGCTATCAGTACTCTGGCGGACATCAGCATGGGCTATGCCCTCTTTGATTCACTGCGTGAGGACGAAAGGCTGGCCACCGTGGAGATGAAGATCAACTATATCGCCGCAGTCTCGTCCGGTGTTCTCACTGCTGAAGCGAAGTTGGTCAACAGGAGCCGGAATCTGGCCGTTCTGGAATCCCGTGTGGAATGCGGCGGCAAGTTAGTCGCCAAGGCCATGGGGACATTCTATATATCAAGGAAGACGTCCCGGGAGAATCCTTGAAGCCGTACGCATCGGCGCCAGAGCGTTGGCACTAGCGCCTGGACTTGCGGCGCCGTGGTCTTACTTTAGCCTTCAGGGCCCTCCCCACTCTCGTGGTGGCCCGGGCTGTCCTCACCGCCCTCCTGGATGTATCAAGTATTCCCAAGGCCGTCCCGACACCCGGGACAAGTCCCAGGGCTGCCACGACGGTGCCGGCAGCTTCTTTCCCAGCCTTGGAAAGGCTCTTGCCTACGCGCCCTTTCCTTCTTCGCCTCGTCACGGTTGCCCTCTTCAAATGACTCGGTTGCCCATTCTCGGTGTCCGATTCTAGAACGCGCCATTCGTCTTGGCAAGTCCTCCCGCAAAGGCATTCGGGGAGAACCCCAGAACCGGCTTTCGACAGAAGCGTGGTGAGCCTGTCAGAGGCATGGTTGTAGGAAGCGGAGCCAGCGAGAGGATTTGAACCAGCGACCCGCGGCTCGGGAATCCGAGAGTGAGGACTCCACCCTGGAACCCCAATACAGAATCGTGTTGGTCGGCAAGGTGTCAAACGAGCCTTCTGTGCTTGGAGGTAGTGACCTATCATGACTAGTCCAAATAAGTCTGTCAGCAACTTGTCAGCCGTTTCTGGCCCGTTCAGGAATCTCCATGCAGCCGTAGAAGCGGGGATGCGCGCTTATGCGCCTATGGATACTCTTGCGGTCCCGCCATCCCATGCGGTACCACCATAGAAGAACCCTCAAAACCCGTGTACGTTCCTTCTATGCCAGGACTCCTCAGAAAGTCAGGGATCTCCCAATACTCTCTCCTCGTCCAGAGAAACACTGGACGTCTCTCCAACCATGACAACGTAGCCCCAGGCGTGGGATGATTAACGAGGCGTTCTTTTCGACGGGTTTCAGACGTCAATCCCATAGCGCAGAACCTTCAAGTGTGGGCATCCATTCCTGTGCGGCAACCCACTCTTCTGTGAGAGCCTCTGTATTCAAGCTGAGGTTGACAAACTCCGCTGTCCGGCACTATCCCAGTATTCAGCAGAGGGGCGCTGAACCGCTGTTTGTATCTGGTCACTTTGGCAGTGGGAAGGCAATAGTGAAACCGACCTCCAAAGGCCGGTTTTCTTTTCTTGTTGGAGGGGGTCGGAGTGACCGCGCGGCGGGCCAGTATTGACGATGGCCTGTCAGTCCTACAACGCGTCCCGCAAAGGAGACCGTGGCAGAGCAGAATCAAGAGAATCAGGAGCCAAGACAGGAATCCAAGAAAGCCAAGAGGAATGGGGCTCACACAATCCCTGTTCAGATGATCTAGCAGGCTCTCTTCGTGGACGCCTGCTGTGTCCAATGAGGCAAGCGAGCTTGCACTTGACGCCCGAAGGGAGAGGGAGACATGGCTCAAGATACACTACTAAAGAAACTGGATGAGGTTGCGGGTCGAGCGAAGCAACTGGTGAGGGAGAAGAACGAAGCAACCGCAAAGACTCCGTTTCTGGAACGCGAGGCCAGCGAGTTGAGGAGCCTAATCTCTCTTGCTGAATCGAAGGCGGATGAGATGTTGAGGGTTGGAGCGAAGGATCAAACACCACAGGCCGTCAACGCGGCTGTCGAATCAAAGGGCATTCAGCAGTTCGGGGGTTCTCCTCCTTCCCCACGAAAAGGCCGCAAATCGGGTTTCCCTCGGGCTTTCGGTTTGGACTAGCGCCGAAGTGCTGGCCCTCTTTGTCTGTCTGGCCTTCCACACAATGACTCACACTGGTGGTACCCGGCAGGACTTCTGGTTCACCTCCCCTACCGCTGCAGCCTAGATGGTCAGGGAATTCTAACGGATTTCCAATAATCCTCTATCGTCTTTCTAACACTGACACGCCTACACTCCTACCCTTGTGATGTTTGATTGCAGGTGTTCTAGATTCGCCAGTCTCCAATTCTCTCGGGGATAGGTAAGGAGGAATATGTGGCTACTTGACTTACTATTCAGGTACAACTCCAGCATAAAGAGCATGGAAGCCAGGAGGGATATCAAGGGACTAGCCAGGGTTCTGAAGTATAGGAGAGACCCCGCTATGCGGGCCAAGGCGGCAAGAGTCCTTGGAGTCATCGGAGATACACGCTCAGTCGTTCCTCTCATGCGTAGCCTGAAAGACCCAGACAGGTCTGTTCGTTTTACAGCAGCGGAAAGCCTTGGCAGAATAGGTGATGCCAAGGCGGTGGAACAGCTGGCTGAGGCTCTGACGGACAAAGACTGGTACGTCCGTCTGCACGTAGCAGCAGCCCTTGGAGACATAGGAGACTCCAGAGCAGTGGAGCCTCTCACACAGGCCCTGAAGGACGAAGAGAAAGCGGTCAGAGAATGGTCAGCAAGAGCTCTTGGCAATATACGAGATTCGAGGGCGCTGGAACCATTGACAGCAGCTTCGGCAGACAAAGAAGGTTCCGTCAGGGACGCCGCCAGGGATGCTCTGGCCAAAGTCGGAGCCAGGAAGTTGAGAGTAGCACCTTGCACGACTTGAGGCCCTCCCCGTAATTCAATGTCGACTCGTACTAATGAAAGGAGCACCGCGTGGCGGACAAGCCAGGGCGCGGGCCGTGAGCACACATAAGAAACAGAAGAATGACACATAAGAAGAGTCTGCTGCCGGCGGTAGCCCTGGCTCTGATAGCATTCCCAGAACCTGTAACAACCGCGATAGGCGTAGCACTACTTTGCCTCTGTGCTGCCTTACCTCAGTTGACAGAGCAGAGGAGTTTCCGACCTGCCCCTTGCTCTGGAGTAGTTGTCTTGAGGGGATCGCTGCCGCGATAGGTTCTTGGACTGTTTGCGACCGAGGCTCACCCCTCATGCCTCCATTCCAGACTAGCCCACGGGCATTCAAGGGTACTACTCCAGCGTCCTGAATGAGAAGGGCCTGTTACCCCGGACGGTACACCACCAGCACCGTGTTCTGTCTGAAGCCCTGAAATACGGCATCAAGCTAGGACGGCTGGTCAGAAACCCCTGTGAAATGACAGACCCTCCACTTCCTCGGCAGACGCCAATGCAGACTCTGAATCCTCAGGAGGTAGGCATACTATTTGAGGCTGCCAAGAATTCGCCCTTCTATCCCATCATTGTGACAGCGGTGAGCTCCGGACTGAGACAAGCGGAGTTGTTGGGCCTGAGGTGGCGAGATGTCAACCTGGGCCTGGCCTTCATCTCAGTCTCACAAGTCCTGTACAAGCGGAGTGGTATCTGTAAGTTCAAAGAGCCCAAGGCTGACCACTCCCGGCGCAAGGTAGATCTGACGCCCGCTTCTAGCTCTCCTCCTTCGCCAACACCGGAATCGAACTGCTGGATCCAGTAATGCCCCAAATGGATATTGTCAGCAACTCGTCAGCAGCTTTCTGGCGATTCACGAGGAAAAGAACGGAGCCAGCGAGAGGACTTGAACCCCCGACCCGCGGTTTACGAAACCGCTGCTCTACCACTGAGCTACGCTGGCTCTACGGCACATTATTATAGCAACGCAGGCGGTCTTTAACCAGCGTGAGCACCGTGATCAGGGCAATCGAGTAGGCGAACGAGGGCCGTCTCGTCCCCGCTTAGCACGCGAGCGCGAGGTCTCGTCTTGAATCATACGGTGGGGGCGACGGTTGTAGCACCGCCAGCGGGCAGAAAGTCCTCAATCGGGACCGGGCAAGTGTGGTGTCGGAGAATACAAGAGAGTCAGTTGCAGCCTCCCTTCAACGACTGAGATCCTACACACGCATCCTCGCCAGGTTGCCCGGCGTGATGGCTAAGTCCCCAGGAAGTCCTCGTCGTAGGTAACGGAGGTCGGCAAAGCTTTGATGGTATGGCGGCCGCGGCCTTCTTCGGATTCCTCCATGAACTCGATGTGCTTTATCTGCTCGTACGGCAAGAACTTGATCGACGTCTTGCCATTGTGACCATAGGCTTCTACCACAACGTAGGTCTTCTTCGGCCGCAGGCGGGCCAGTTTGAATGAAGAGCCATCCAGGCAGTGAATCTCCACCACCGGCGCTGGGATCTTCCTCTGCCTGGTGAAGTTCACCAAGCCAGTGCGCCACGTGCGTGAGAGAAAGAACTCATGATTGAACATCAGGCGCCTCCTTTCAGCTGCCCCGGAAAGGTCATCGCGGCCATGACTACCAGACTGCCCACGTGACGACAGCCACTGTGAACACGGCCTTCACGCCCGTGACAGGACGACCACAGGATCATGTAATATCCAGCCCCTGATCGGTGTCCTTGGACCTGAGTATCTTCAGGGCACGCTTGGCTTCCTTTCGAACGTCTTCGTCTCTGTCCTTGGTTGCCTCAACAAGGAGCTCCACCGACCTCTCGCCGTCCACCCTCGCCAAGGCCCTAGCTGCTTCATGTCGAACGCTGGGGCTGGTATCGTTGGCCAGCGCTCTGCCAAGAGGTTCCACTGCCCTGTCGTCGCCAATCGTTCCCAGGGTCCAGGCAGCAATCTGCCGTGCAATTATGTGTATCTTCTTCTTGTCGAGGGTCAAGACATGGCAGAGAGCATCTACCGCAGGCGATCCCACAATGACCAAGGCATCTGCGGCCTCCCGCTTCACATCCTCATCTCTCCGGTGTATCAGCGCATGAATGAGAGGCGGAACCGCCTCCTCTCCCCTCTCCTGCAGAGTAGCCACCGCTTCGTTCCTGACGAAAGGATCCTCGTGCTTCAGTGAAGCCAGAATGGCATCTGCCACTGCTCCCGGGTCTCCGATCCTGCCCAAAGCTGCCGCCGCTTCTTGTTGAACAAAGGGATCTTCATCCCTGAGGGTCCTGGCCAGCGGCTTGGCCGCCCTCGCATCTCCTATCGTCCCCAGGATTCTGGCAGCCTGTTTCCGTACGTACCAGTCATCGTCACTGAGGGCCCTCACAAGTAGCCCCACCGATTCCTGATTCTTCAGATTGCAGAGCGAGGTAGCGGCCTGCTTTCGAACATACCAGTCTTCGTCTTTCAGCGCTTCGACGAGAGGCTCCACTGCTCGGTCATCCCCAATCTCTCCAAGAGCCCAAATCGCCTCCAGCCTCACATCGGCGTCATCATAGTCCACGGATTCGAGGAGAGGGTCCATCGCCGGCGTCCCTATCTTGGACAAGGCCAACGCCGCGTTGTACTTGATCAAGCCATCCTTCTCGTGCTTGAGTGCCTGAACCAGGGGCGCCACAGCCAGTATCCCCATCTCCACGAGTGAATCTGTAACGTCCTCGCGCCCCAGCGCCGAAATCAATTCCTGGACGCGGTTGTCCTGACGGGTCTCCTGTCCAACTGACCCAGGACGCGTTGATTGGGAATCACTTGTGAACATGATCACACCTCCAATCGCGAAGAAGTTCCCGAGGAACACGATTGAAAATAGCCCCCCGCTTGTCTCACTTGGTCACCCCCGCCTGCCTGAGAAAGCACCGTGGCCACATTATAGCACAGTCAGTAAAGCGATAGACTGCTACGGGCAAAACTGTGATTCCAACTTGACGGCAGGAGGGCCCGAAATCCGCCTGGGACGCAAGGCTCAACTGCCCTTGAGTCCATCGTCTGGCAGCAAGAGCCGCACCACGCAAGCCAGCTATGGTTCATCACTGTCCGGCATCAGCTCGCATGGGCAACTGGCCGCCCATTGCTCACATCGCCTCCCTGAGTGCCCAAGCCAATGTTGCGGAGAGAACGCGGGATGCTACAATGTCACCAGGGATTCCCACTTTGTGAACAGCGTGAGGTGCGCATCGGGAGGAGCAGACATATGCCGAAAGCAGGACGGAAAGCAAAGGCAGCATGGGCGGAGTTCAAGGAATCCTGGGAGATGATTCTGGACATTGAGAGGGAGGGTCTCAAGCTGACCGAAGTCGAAGCCGACAAGAACTACGAGTTGATAAGGGAGAAGCTGAGCCAGGTCGAAGGACTGGTCAAGAAGAGAAACGCCGCCCTGAAACGCTACCTTCGGTATGTCAGACGAGGGGAATAGGGAGCCCTGTTGATTGTCTACCAAGCGCCTGTGCCGCCATCTCCGACACGGCGCGTCCTAACCTCCAACACCAGCCCGAGAGGATGGCGACTGCTCTCCCCCGGGTCTTTCTGATTCTGACGCCGCTCGGTGTCCACTGTTTATTCCCCATTCTTCTCTCCCCAATTCACACTGCCGCATGATCCCAGGCCGGATGCGCCGGCTGGTGGGTCCCTCCCGGCTCGATGCCGCATTCCCCACAGCTTTCCCTCTGGGGATAGGGGGCAGACGGGTGTTCCGGGCGCATGGAGAGAAGTCTGTGAGAATATCCGGGGTTGCTGTGACACCCCTGTGACGCGGTTCGGATATCCTAGTGACGTTTCTGTGACGCTATTCGATCTCACCAGCGCAGTTGCCTTTCGAGTCAAACGCAACGGGCAACCGCATCCTAAGGGACCACCGAGGGGGCCTAAATCATAAAGAGCGAATCTTCCGAGCGGACCAACGGCAACTGGGCGAGTGACCCCAGGCTGAGGCAAACAAATGTGGCAGTCTGCACTGCCAGTTGCACCCTCATCGGAACCGCGCATTTGATGGTACAGCATCGCCTCTTGGATGACCTGAACACGGGTTTCGTGGCCAACCTGCACCGCCTGGGAGAGGAGTTCCTGCCACTGACAGAAGTGAGGATACTGTACCCCGGCGGGGCGAAGGATGTTGCCCTGACCAGTCACGTGCGGAAGTCGAGTATCCTCTTTGTTGCCGAGAGAAGTGCCGGCCCACCGGACAGAAACGGCGCCAAGGAGGGAAAGGGCCACCTGTTGCGGGTCAAGAAGCCACTCAGCGTGAAAGTGTACATGCCTCCCTACACAATCGAAGGGAAGATGCATGTCGGCTTGTGGCAGGAACTGGCCCAGGCGCTTGACGGCGACAACAGGTTCTTGCCAATGACGGACGTCGTGATTTCGCCCGCTACGCTCGGCGGCGAATCGGCATTCCCCTTTGTGGCCGTAAACAAGGACCAGATACTCCACATTGGCGAGCTGTCGGAAGCGCTCCAGAGGCTTCGCCAGGATGTGCAGAGGGCGATCGATGCGGAGCAACGGGAAGTCCCGGACCTCGTGACGTCGCATCATCCGTAGGCGGAGAGACCTTCCGCAACTTGCCGCTTCACAGATCGTCCTGCGGCGATCCCATGCCCCCTCCGGTCGGCAGAGACACGGGCACGTCCACCCAGCTCAAGGAGCAGGAACAGGCCTCCGGCATCCTCTGGCCCCCGATTACTGACAGCTGGCGACGGTCCTGCAAAAGCCCGCGGCGTCAGGAAGACCGCACCATGCGGGGTGGTATCTGCCGAGGGCGGGGGTCGAACCCGCACAGACCGTGAGGTCTAACGGATTTTAAGTCCGTTGCGTCTGCCAATTCCGCCACCTCGGCGCTATTGCATTGAACGTTCCCGGCCGCGATCTTCCCAGTGTCAACCGAATCCAGATGTGCCAGTGCGCCATTATACTATGCCGTATCTCATCGGTGAAGTGCGCTCAAGTGCGACCCTCAACCATACCGAGTTCCCATCGCAGCCCAGCACCACCCAATCCGGAAATCCGTTGATTTGTCGTTGAGCATGACCAGAGCTTGCTTTGACCATCAGAAAGTCTTAGACTTGGCACGGTCATTGGGAATGCGTGGATGTATCAGAACACCAGCGGGAGGATGAAGCTCATGCTTGTAAGAGTGGCGCCACTCTTGGCAATCCTCGGCATCTTGGTTGTCCCCCTGTGCTTCGGATGCGGCGCACTGGGCCTGGAGGAGACCGATGTCCCTCACACCGAGAACTATAGTATCTCCCAGGACACTGCAGTCACAGTGCTGAACGGCGATTTGAATGGAGACATAAGAGTCGAGGCTTGGGGCAAGGACTACGTCGAATTGACCTGGACCAGGAGCACCACCTGGGGCAAGGCCGAGCTTGAGAAAGCTGACGTCGAGGTGACGCAGGCCGCGGGCACGCTAGAAATCGAGGGGAACCTCCTCAGCAGAGACGCCAAGGTTTCCGTGGACTACGACATCAAGCTCCCCAGGAACGTCCTGCTGGCCGAAGTGAACACCAGTGACGGCAACATCACGATTGTGGGAACAAGCGGAGACACCATTGTCACCGCCGGGTCGGGAAACATCTCTGTGCAGAACGCGGCCGGCCACCTGGATATCACCGCCGACAGAGGCAAGATCCGTCTCGAAGGCACAACGGGCGGAGCCGAATTGGCCACCGCAGACGATGTCATAGAAGTCGTCAGCGCGGACGGAGATATCACGGCCACCAATTCCAACGGCGGGATCACCATCAGCGACTGCAAAGGCAACATGACCCTGGAGACGTCTCACGGCGGTATCCACGTGGATAGTCTCCAGGGAAGCGTCTTGGTGGCGAAGACCAAGAATGCTCCCATCAGGATCGAGGGAGCCACCTCAGTGGGTGTGGCACAGACATCCGATGATGATATCACGGTCGAGATCAGCAGCGTCGGGGTCAGCGGCACTTCAATCAAAGTCGACAAAGGCTCCATAGCCCTGTACCTGTCTAGCGGCGTCAACGCCAACATGGAACTGAAGACTCTGTCCGGTGAAGTGGCCGTGAATTCCTCCGCCGGAACCCTGGACATCCAAGGAGAGTTCGCAGACCAGTATTTCAAGGGCACCGTCGGAGCTGGCGGTAGCACCATATATGCAGAGACATCCAAGGGTAGGATAGATGTCTACGGCTTTTGAGCGCCGCCGAGTAGGTCCATTCTCCGGATGACAGTTGCCAAATCGAATCAGCGACTGACTCTCATGTATTACTTCGCTTACGCTTCCAACCTCAGCCGCAAACAGATGGCGGAACGTTGTCCCGCAGCCAAACCCAAGTTGATCGCGAAACTGCCCCACTACAAGCTCGTCTTCGCCGGCTGGTCCAGGAAATGGCGCGGCGGCTATGCCACGATCAGGCAATCAAGAGGCAACGTCGTCGTAGGGGCTCTGTATGAGATTTCAGAACACGACCTGAGGCTGCTCGACAAGCATGAGGACTACCCCATGACGTACGATCATCTGAACGTGA
>DAIQQD010000322.1:0-1705 GCA_036787015.1 Chloroflexota bacterium | reverse complement strand
AAGCTGATGGTTGACTATAGCAAATACAAGTTCATAAAGGTAGAGAAGAAGGAGAGAGTGGCCATTCTCACTCTCAACAACCCGGATGCCATGAATGCCATTGGCAAGCCGGAGCACGCCGAGATCGAGCACATATTCGAGGACATGAATGAGGACCCGGAAGTCCTGGCGGTAATCCTCACGGGCGCGGGCCGGGCGTTCTCCGCCGGCGGGGACATCAATTTGATGATCAAGGGATACACGGACCACTCAATCCGGATTTCCAGCACCAGCGTGAAGAGGATCGTCGTCAACCTGCTCAACTGCCGTAAGCCGGTCATCGCGGCGATCAACGGTGCCTGCGCTGGCCTCGGTGCCACTTTGGCTCTTCAGTGCGACGTCGTGATCGCTTCTGAAAAGGCCCGCATCGGCGATCCCCATATAGGGGTCGGCATTCTTCCGGGCGATGGAGGGATCATAATCTGGCCGCTGCTGATCGGCATGGCCAAGGCCAAGTACCACCTGATGACTGGCGAAATGGTCACTGCTCCGGAGGCGGAACGGATGGGCCTCATCGCTAAGTGCGTGCCCGCTGACAAGCTGATGGACGAGGCCTGGGCGCAGGCGAAGAAGTTCGCCGAAGGGCCGACGTTGGCCATAAGCTTGACCAAGATGTGCCTCAACAAGATATTGATGGACCGCGTGAATTTGGTGTTCGACACCACCATCGCCTACGAGTACCACACCCTGAACTCGGCGGACCACTTCGACGCAGCGAAGAGCTTCCTGGAGAAGAGGGCCCCGAAGTTCACCAGCGGCGACAGCGATTCATTCGTATTCTAGGTGACAAGAGAACTGACGGTTCGCCGGAGCGAACCGTCAGGAGTCTATTGCCCGATCACTGAATACAGGCAGAAGGAGGGAACATGGATCTGGGGTACAAAGGCAAGGCTGTAATTGTCACTGGAGGGAGTTCCAACATTAACCGCGGCAACGTGCTGGCGTTTGCCAAAGAGGGCGCCAACGTGGTCTGCGCCGACATCGATGAGAAGCAGGGGTCGAAGGTGGTCGCCGAGGCCAATGCCCTGGGTGGCGGGAAGGCCATATTCGTCAAGACCGATGTCACAAAACAGGAATCGTTCCAGGCCCTAATCCAGACCACCGTGAAGGAGTTCGGCCAGGTGGATGTCCTGATCAATGGCGTGGGCTGGCAGGAGAGCCCTTGGCGCCTGTTCATGGAGCAGGACAAGGCGACGTGGGAGAAGATGGTCGCCCTCAATCTCTGGAGCGTCATCTACGGCACCAGGGCGGCTCTTGAGGTCATGATCCCGCGCAAATACGGGAAGATCATCAACATCGGGTCTGAGGCCGGCCGCATCGGCGAGTTCCGACAGACCTTCTACTCCGCCTGCAAGGGCGGCGTCATCGCCTTCACTAAGGCTGTAGCCAAGGAAGTGGGCCGCTACAGCATCAACGTCAACTGCATATGCCCTGCCGGCGTCATCCCGGAGAAGGCTGAGCACGCCTCTGAGCTGTCCATGACCCAGGGTGTCACCCAGGAGAACATGTCCGAGGAAATGAAGAAGATGCAGGTCAAGATGTACCCCATCGGGCGCATGGCGAAGGCTCAGGATGTAGCCAACACGGTACTGTTCGTGTGCTCGGATGCCGCTTCGTTCATACATGGCCAGACCATCAGCGTTAACGGCGGCTACAGCACCCTTTA
>DAIQQD010000136.1:0-6068 GCA_036787015.1 Chloroflexota bacterium | reverse complement strand
TCGGAGAGGACAGGCACCCAAGGGGACTGATGCCCGCCTCCTTGTAGAGTTTCATTGTCTCCTGGTTCAGCTTCTGAGGATTCTTAGCGTACTTCTTCTTCAACTGCTCGAGCTTTGGCCTGACGGAGTTCATCGCTTCTGTCGTCTTCTTGCTGCTGCGCAACTGCATTACCGTCAGCGGCATCAAGAGCAACCGGACCAAGATAGTGAGCGCGATGACACCGAGACCAAAGTTGCTGAAGAGGATGTTGGTCAAGACCAAGAGGATATTCAGGATGGGTTGGAGAAGAATGAGGTTCAAGACTCCCAAGGTGGTCCCTCAATCACTGATCTTGTCCGTCCGGAAGCTCCAAAGGACTTCCTGGGTTGACAGCTTGAATGCGTAGAGCGTGTGAGTGCCATCCTGGGAATGGAAATAAACTATGCCGTTGACTATATCCGCGTAGAGGGGCGCAAGGATCGGCGGCAGTCGATTCTTTGGCTTCTCCGGTGATGCCACGACCTCTTCCGTCTCGGCGTCGATGGCATACACTGATACATCCTTGGTCTCAGCATTGATGGCGTATATCTTGCCATCCTGTGAGCCTACAACCACGAGTCCTTCCCTGGGGAAAAGGACTGGCGGCGCGTATACCATGCCACCAGTCTCAATCTCCGTGACAAGCTCCAAGGTTCCGGCGTTCAGAACATAGATGCTGTGGTCGAGACTCCCAACCCAAATTTCGCCATCGTAGGCCAGGGCCTGGGTACAGAACCAGTTAGATGCTCCTCCAAAAACCCTGTCAGCTTGTCTCGTAGTCGGCATGGCTCCGTCCCTGGCAGCCACACGCTCCTCTTCCCTTGCAGCTTCTATGTCATAGAACTTGCGATCACAGCCTCCTATGTAGACTCTCCCATTCGCCAGAAGGGGCGTGGACATAATGGCTGCCTTGGTCTCGAAACGCCATATCTCGTTGCCCGACTCGGCATGTATGGCATAGAGGTAGTGATCAGCGGAGGCAATGTAAACCACATTGTCCGCTACAACAGGGGTCGACCATATCTCGCCTTTCGTTTCAAAACGCCACTTCTCATTCAAGTTGAGGTCAAGCGCATATAGCGTTCCGCCGGAACTTCCAAAGTACAGCGTCTCTCCGGCTATCACGATGCTCCCAACGATATCGCCAGCCGCTTCAAACGACGAATTGCTCCTAGATGAGCCGTCGGTAGAGATCCATACAACTTCGCCGCTGTAAGCACCGACGTATATTCTTCCATCCTTCACCACAGGCGTGCCGTAGATGCCCATCGCCGAAGACACGCGGCCGCAGGAAAACCCGCTACCACTAGTCGGCTCTGCCACGAGCTTGGGATCCCATCGCAGCGCAACCCCATCACTTGAGGAAGCAGTGGTGAGATCCAGGGCAACTATAAATCCCTTCAGGGTACCGACGTAGAGTACGTTGTCCGAAACCAGAGGCCCGGACCAACCTCGGCTTGGTGCACCAGCACACCCCACCGCAACCAGAGCACCGATGGCCAGCACTACTAGCAGCAGAATCCGAGACAGGCTCGGCTTTGTGGCCTTAGAGAGCATCAATCAGATTCTTTCCAACAGGTAACGCGGATAGCATCAGGGAACAGGGTCAAAACCACCCGGGTTGAATGGGTGGCAGCGCGCTATCCTCCGACCACCAAGAAAGACCCCTCTCAAGAAGCCATACTTCTGAATCGCTTCGTAAGTGTAACGAGAGCAGGACGGCGTGAAGCGACAGACAGACGGCATTACCTTTGACCAGGTCAACTGGTAGCCGCGTATCAACCTGAGTGCAATCCCCTTCAACCTGATTCCCCTATCCCAATCTTGGAACGTTCAACCAAATCGTCCACCGCTTGTCCGATCTCATGGAAGTCGGACGTCGCAGTCCCGGCACGAGCTATGAAAACCACATCCCATCCCATCTCCCACGTCCTCGACCGAACAGCCTCTCTGAGCATTCTCTTCACCCGGTTGCGCACCACTGCATTCCCCACCCGCTTGCTGACCGAAAAGCCTATTCTGTTCTGTTCGCGTCCACTCTGAATCGCCCTCATGACCAGCAGGCGATTCGCCCAAGACTTCCCCTCACCGTGTACTCTGGCAAAGTCGCTGCTGCGAGTAAGGCGCTCTTCCCTTCTCATCACGAATGTGGGCAAGAAGCGGCCCGAGACGTTGCTATACCGTCAAGCGACGACGACCTGCCAGCCGTCTCGACTTCAGAACGTCTCGCCCCCCCCGAGTTCTCATTCGAACTCTGAACCCGTGCACTCTCTTCCGGTGCAGCCTCTTGGGCTGATAAGTCCTCTTAGGCATCTTCGTTCAGTCTCAAAGGCGTATGATACCCTTTTTCGCACTGTGAAGTCAAGGCGGACGAGAGGAGAATCAATCAGCTTGAGTACGTTGAAGACTGCCATGTATAATCTTGTACAATCGGGGAGACATCGTCTGGGGCGCGGTTTGACCTCTCCTTCGATTTGGTGCGCGTCGTCGCGCAGGAAGACTGGAGGCCTATGCGATGAAAGCCGTACTCCTTGTCGGCGGTGAAGGCACCCGCTTGCGACCGTTGACCTGTAACACCGTCAAAGCCATGGTGCCCATTGTGAACAGGCCCTTTCTTGAGCATCTGCTGGGCTATCTGGGCTCTTGCGGTGTGGATGACATAGTCGTGACTCTCTGCTACCTTCCTGACTGCATCGAGAGCCGCTTCGGCGACGGCAGCGAATGTGGCGTCAAGCTGGCCTATGTGGTGGAGGAGACTCCTCTGGGGACAGCCGGTGCAGTGAAGAACGCGGAGTCGCATCTGGACGGGGCATTCTTCGTCTTCAACGGAGACATCATCACCAACATCGACCTGCGGGCCATGCTGTCTTTTCACAGGCAGCGGAAGGCCGTGGCTACAATTGCCTTGACCCCGGTGGAGAATCCGTCGGCCTACGGCGTACTCGAGACAGCTGCGGACGGTAGAGTGAAGCGCTTCATAGAGAAGCCTCCCCCGGGCCAAGCGCCCACCAACCTTATCAACGCCGGCATCTACGTCCTAGAACCAGCAGTGCTCCGAGGCATACCTCAGGGTATCCCCTGCATGTTCGAGCATCACCTCTTCCCCACTCTCCTGTCTCAGGGAGCCGCGGTCTTTGCCTATCCCACGACTGACTACTGGATTGACATTGGCACACCCGAGAAGTACCGCCAGGTGCAGTATGACCTCCTTCTAGGGAAATGCGCCAGCTCCCTGTGCCATGGAACCACGGGGGCCAACGGGCTCTGCACCGATGTTCATCCATCTGCGGTTGTGGAAGGACCGGTCGCTTTCGGGAGCAACTGCTCCATCGGCGCGGGGGCTCGCATCAAGGGCCCCGCCGTCCTGGGAGATGGGTGCACCATATCCCAGGGCTCAATCATAGACAAGGCCATCATCTGGCGGAATGCCCGCGTTGGGAAGGAAGCCAACATCCGGGAGTCGGTGATCGGTGACAACTGCTCCGTGGGGGACCACAGCGTTATCGAGTTCGGGTCAGTTGTGGGCGACAATGTGGTGATTACCGGGGGAAGTCATCTACAAACCGGGCAGAAGGTGTGGCCGGACACCACGGTCTAGCGCTCAGGCTCCACGACTGCTATGCCCAGAGCACCCGGTCCCAGGTGTGTTCCCAACACCGGTCCAATGACCGACAAGTACACGCGTTCCTTGGGAAAGACGTCATCCAGGTCGTTGATCAGTCCCACCGCGTCCTCAGGCGTAGTCGTGTATGCCACCGCCAACTCAGCAATACTGTCGAAGCTTGCGGCGAACTTGCGCAGGTATTCGATCGCCTTCGCCCGCGTACGCCTTCTGACCACCGGCGTCGCCATGCCGTCCTTCAATGTCAGAATCGGCTTCACGTCCAGCATCCGACCCATGAAAGCTTCCGCCGCCCCGATACGCCCACCCTTCCTCACGTACTCCAGCGTGTCGAAAGTCATGCGGACATGGATTCTGGAATACAGCCCCTTGGCAGACTCCACGACGTCGTCCAGACTTGCGCCTTCTCTGGCCCGGCGGGCAGCACCAATCACTACCAGGCCCAGAGCCATGGAGAAAAGCTTCGAATCCAGCACCTCAACCCGGCATTTCTTGTCCTTCCTCAGGTCTCGGCCCTGCAAAGCAACGTCGTAGGTAGCGCTCAACTTGGAGGAGAGGGTGATAGCCAGAATCTCGTTCGTCTCCTTAGACAGTTCATCACACATCTGTGCAAACTCCACCGGGGCCACCGTAGAAGTCGTGGGGAGAGTCTTGTTGGCTACGAGCCTGGGGTAGAATTCGTCAGGCTTCAGGTCAATGCCGTCGCGATAGACCTCATTGCCAAAATGGACATACAAGGGCATGACGCGGATGCCGTACTCTGCGGCCACCTGAGGCGGAATGTCAGCCGTGCTGTCGGTGATTATCCTAACTGGCATGTCTTCGAGCCGCTTTCGTGATTCTAGAGTAAGCCTTCCCGCCTGTCAAACCCCTGTTCACGCCAGTGATGTCTTGCCAACACGCGCCATCTGTTAGGGTACAGCAACTGTTCCACCGGGGTCTGGGATGTCCCTGAGCTGTCAGCTCGCAGATCCCGGCAAGTTGGGCCCGGGGGTTTGAATGAACTCTATGATACGGTCTCTTGGCGGTGCCCGTTGCCTGTAGGAAGGACAACCACTTGCGGCACGCCGGTCAGCGGATGAGGCTGGATGTGGACCGGAACAGAGTACGCTGAAGCGATCGTGCTTGAGGTAAGCACCCGTTCAGGCGGGCCATCGGCAACTATGGCTCCCTCTTTCATCAGGATCAATCGCCTGAAGTATGCGGATGCCAAGTTGAGGTCGTGCATGGCGGCGATGATGGTCAGGCGCCCTTCTTCATTCATACGGGCCAGCAGTTCCAGTATCTCCACTTGATGGCTGATATCTAGATGGGCCGTTGGTTCGTCTAGAAGCAGCAGCTTCGGCTCCTGTGCCAGAGCCATGGCCAGCACCACCTTCTGACGCTCGCCTCCACTCAACTCACTGAAGTACCTCCCCTCCAGTCGCCTGATGCCAACCACGTCCATGGTCTGCATGATCACATCTCTGTCCCTTGCTGACGAATCGTGAAAAGGCTTCATGAAAGGCGTTCGACCCAGCATGACTACTTCCTCGACTCTATAGGCAAAGGGAATGTTGAATTGCTGAGGAACAACCGCCACTTCTCTGGCCAGCGCGTTTCGTTTCAGCTTGCCCGCGTGCAGACCATCAAGCTTCACTTCGCCTTGCCTCGCATTGAGGATTCCGCTGATCAACCTTATGAGCGTCGTCTTGCCGGCGCCATTCGGGCCGATTAGGCCGATCATCTCCCCCTTCCGCACGGAAAGCTCCACGTCACGCAAGACCAACCCGTTCGAATAGGAGAAGCAGACCCTGTTCATCACGATGGCATTCATAATGAGTACTCCTTCCCGCTACGACGCAGCAGATACAAGAAGACCGGTGCTCCGATCAACGCCGTAATGATTCCGACCGGCAACTCCCTCGGAGATGCCACGCTACGCGCCAGCAGGTCGGCTATCACCAGGAAAGCGGCGCCAGCCAGCGCTGAAGCCGGAATAAGAATCCTGTGGTCCGGTCCCAGGACCAACCTCAACGCATGCGGAACCACCAAGCCGACAAACCCGATGAGACCGCTGATGGAAACGGCAGCGGCAGTGAGCACTGAGCCCAGAGCCAGAAACAGCGCTTTGTTCCGCTCCACTTCGACACCCACATGGGCCGCCCCTTCTTCTCCCAAAGCGAAGGCATTGAGGCGGAAGGACCACAGGCGGCCTACTACGATGCCAACAAGGATGATCGGCCCGGCGACAGCTATCTGTCCCCAGCCGGACACCGAGATGCCTCCCATGAGGAACCCATAGACAGAGGCGAACCTTGAGTGCAGAGTGTCGCTGATGGTGATCATGAGGAACATCAAGGCTGTCAGCATGGCGCTCACCACGAATCCGGCCAGCAGCATGCTGACGATGGGGGTTCTCCCCCCAACCCGGGCCAGGTAGTACAC